>JAADIN010000123.1 GCA_013151315.1 Planctomycetota bacterium
CTGCAGTGCGACATTGACCAACTCTACAACCAAGTGCTCAAGATAGTCCGCCATCACTTTCCCGACGCCACCTCGCACAAGCTCAACAACAAGATTCACTTCGAGGACGACACACGTATTTTCATTGTTCATGAGCCGCTGAAGACGGGTGAATGGCAAGATCCGTGGGAAGAGCGCGGGCCGAAGAAACATGGCATCTATGGTGATATCGAAATCCGCGCAGGACGATGGCAGGGAGCAGCAGTGGTTCCTCAGAGCTTTGACAAACGATACTTCACTACGTTGCTCATGGCTCCCTACTCAGAGCGTTTAGACGTTCACCTTGTCGTCCACATCAAGTATCCACACGAAGTCCCCAAAGACTTCCTGAATGAACTATCGGCGTTACTGAAACAGTTCGAAAGGCACGTTAAGAGGCCGAATACAGGATAACAAAAAACACACTCGAACGGCGAAGCCGGGCGTTTTCAAACGGACAATCTCTCGATGCCGGGTGCCACAGCGGTGTCGCCGACGGAAAGGGCGAGGGCAGGGCGGGGCTTTAAGATTCGTCCGGTGGGGCGTTCGCAGACTTCGCCTTTTCGATGAGCCCCGCTGGCGGCCCAATCTTCGGCTTCCAACGTGAGGTCGGTTAGCAATCGCTCCACCCGGCAGCGACTTGCCTCAAGCTGCTGACGGTCGAGATCGGGCGGAATGTTGATCGCGGGGCCCAGGATTCCGCGCACTTGGGAAAAAGGCCTTGGTACCGCGTGCTTATCCCAACTCTTGGCTCGCCAAGGACGATCCACGCCAAGTCCCATGGGCACAATCGGTAGGCCCAGTTTCGAGGCCAAGTAAACCGCGCCGATGGCCATCTTTCGGCGCGGGCCGCGTGGACCATCGGGGGTGATCGTCAGGTGCATGTTTTGGCCGAGTCGCGACAGCTCGAGCAGTGCCGCTGCCGCGCCGCGGTTGGTTGAACCGCGCACGCACTGAAAACCCATATGGTAGGCCACGCGGGTCAGAACGTCGGCGTCCTTGTGACGGCTCAGCAACATCGCCAAGTTGCAATGGCCGCGCAGGTACAGCGGAATCAAAATGTATTCGTGCCAAAAGACGTAGATTCGCGGTTGATCGCAGCCCTGTTTTGGGTCGACCGAAGGGTCGTAGAAAAGGGCTCGATACTCAAGTGTGCTCATCCAGCTACGAATGCCTTGAGCGGCGATCAAGCCGCCCCATCGCAATTTCAGAGAGACCGATTCTTCGTTGTTCATCGTTGTTTCTAGCTCTCAGATTCCTGGGGCCACTCTCCACTGAAGACTTCCGCGGCAGGACCTGTCATGTAAACATGGTTATCCTGCTCATTCCACTCCAACAGCAAGTCGCCGCCAAGTAGGTGGATCGTTACCTGACGTTCCGAGCGGCCGGTCAAGACGCCGGCAACGCAAACCGCACAGGCTCCGGTGCCGCAAGCGAGCGTTTCGCCCGAGCCACGTTCCCAGGTGCGCTGGCGAAGCTCGGTTCGCGAAAGCATTTCCACGAACTCCGCGTTGACTCGATTGGGAAAGTGCGAATGGTTCTCGACAAGCGGGCCGACCGTGTGGACTAAACGATCGGTCGCTTCGTCAACAAACATCACGCAATGCGGGTTTCCCATCGAAACACAAGTTGCCGTCAGCTCGTGCCCTGGCACCGACAGCGACACCTCGACGGCCGTTTCGCCGCCAAGGGTCGTAGGGATTTTTTCGGATTCAAGAATCGGCTCACCCATATCGACTCGAACTTGATCGACCCGTCCTTTGCAAAGGGACAGTTCCAAAGTAAAAACCTTGCCGGCTGATTCGATTTGCAGAGTCTCTTGCCTAGCGATGTCATGATCGTAAAGATATTTTGCGACGCAGCGAATGCCGTTTCCACACATCTCGGAAGCCGAGCCGTCGGCATTGAACATTCGCATCTCGGCATCGGCTTGCTCCGACGGACAGATGAGAATCAGCCCATCGCCGCCGACGCCGAAGTGGCGATCTGAGATAACCCGAGCCAACTCGGCCGGGTTTTCTGGCACACTCTGGGCAAAACAATCGACGTAGATATAGTCGTTGCCGGCGCCTTGCATTTTGGTGAAAAGCATTTTTTGAGGCGCTAGGCGCTGGTTACTAGGTGCTAGAACTTAGTTATTGAGGTATCAGATTAGCCGGTCGCAGTAAAAATCACCAGCGCCTAGCAACTATAGCATCCAGTAACTGGCAGCCACCTCATCCCGTCAGATCCAAAGAATTGCCGCTGTTACCTGTAGGATCCTTCGTTTGCCGAGGAGGTTCGCTCGCAGCCGCATTTTCCGCTTCAGGTACCTCTTCGCCCTGAGCCTGCTCCCAGAGCCGTCGGCCGTCGGCATCGCGTTCCGAAACGCCTTGGTCTTCGGTCGTTTCGCCAACGCCCGCGGCCTTCTCCGCCTTCTTCTCACTGTCGGCCTGCCGTTGCCCGGCGACAGCGTCTTTCTGTGCTCGTTCGGTCTCGCTGCCCTTGGTCTGCGACAGCGGTGCTCCGGCAGCGCTGCCGATGATTCCACTCATTGGCCCCACGTTCATGGTTACGGCTCCTTTGAGTTAGTCACTGAAACTACTGTGTCTTTCTCCAAGGCGAGAAAAACGAAAACCCTCGCTTCGCCTCGCGCGTCTCATTTACTTCCCCTCCTACATCCAAGTCGTCTTGAATTTGCTGAATGAGATTATTAATGCCTGGGAATGCTTGCGTATGAATCTGTGGATCGGTCACGGTCCCGTCGACATACATTTGCATGATTTGCTGACTTGCGTTTGCAAAAACGTTCTTCACAAAGGGAATTCTAAAATCGTTGCGGCCTACGGTTCCGTGGAAAACGAGCTTGAGTTGGTGGTCGAAATTCGTATATCCCTTGCCGAAGAGGCTCACCGCATCGCCGAGAAAATCGAGTTGGTCGAGGTCAATGTGACGTCCTTGAATACGATACTTCACATCGCACTGGTTGAAAGCCGTCGTGTTGGGCGTACTGTTGCGAAGCACTTTCAGCATGCCGACCAGCACCGGAAGCTCATAGATGTTCGCGTCGGTAATCTTGACGTTGCCATCGCCGACCAAGTTGTCGAGCGACCTCCCGCGGCCGCGAAGATTAATCGTCGCCGATAGTTTGCCAGGGAAAGGTTGCTGACTGCGAAATCGCTCGGTCATCATTCGCCGTAGGTCGGCACCTGCTAACGACGCCTGAGCGCCATACTCGGGCAGCCCATCAAAAGTAGCCCAGCCATCGCCAACCAAATCTCCGCCATACACTTGGGCCGTCAGACGACGAGCGGGCTGGCGCTGGATTTCGGTAGCCCAACGTCCCAGCCGACAACTGGTTTCATCAACCCAAAGCGGGCCTCGGATATTGGTAAATTGAATGTCTTGAAACGTCGCGGAATCAAGAGCCAACTCGCCTTGGGTAGAACCTCGCCCTGCTACGTGTTCCCCTACGAGTCGTATCGAACCGTGGACGTTGCGAAGATCGAGGCCTACTTGCAAATCGGTCTGCAAGCAGTCAAGCACGACATCCCATCGCGAGTCGACGGTGGCTAGGGCATCGTCTGATTTTGAAAAACGTAGGGTTCCGTCATGCAGCCGAAAATGACCCGTTGGTTTCAAACCATCGAGAAGTTTTTGCATTTTGGGGGGCATCGCTACGATCAAGTCTCGTCTTACCGCCAGCCGGTCGACCGAGAGATCGGTCAATTCAAATTGCCAAGCGCCATCGGTGCCAAAGGTGCCGCTGCCGTTGGTACGGATCGTGGTGGGCCCATGCCGCGCGCGAATATCCGACAACCGCACCTGCCCCTCTTGATAATGAAAGGCTCCTGCGACTTGTTCGAGCAAATAGGGAAAGAATTTTGGCTGAATCGTCGCCGACTCGGGAAGTGGATGCACGGTTGCGCGAATCGAAGGCTTTGCAAAACCCGTCTCGTGATCGACGGTTGCCATAAGATCGACCCGGCCTCGCGGACGAATTTCAGACCACGCTTTGCGTACCGACTCGGGCAATGCCTGTCGCAGGTCGTCGTCGAGCAAAATCTGTTGCCCCGTGAATTGCAAAGAAAGCTCTTTGCCGGTCCCCTTGGGTCGCAGATATCCTTGACATTGCACCTTGCGCGAGCCGCCCGAGACCAAGTCGCGGAAAGTCCATCGGTTGTTTTCGGCCAGAATTTTTCCATGAATTCCGCTAAGAGGGTAAGGGAATTTGTCGTATTTGACCTGACAATCGGCAAGCTCCAATTGCAGCCAGGTGTCGGGTTTCAATTGCCCCAGTTGCTTGCGTTCGAGCTTCCATCGCACATGGAATTTTCCTGTCGGGTGCATCGATCGAATCACTTTGCGAGCCTTCTCGGGCAAGGCTTTGATCATTCGATGCTCGATATCGACGTTTTGCCCCGTGATCTCGACCCAACCTGTTGCGCCTGGGCGCGGGTCGAACACTTGCCCCACAATCTTGAGAGGTTGGCCGCCTCCATGGCCGACCAAGTCGAGGTCCAACTGAGCAGGCTGGTTGGCTTCGCGCGGAGTGTAGCGTATCGTGCCTGAACCGTCGCTCAATCGGTAGCGAAACTTGTCCGATTCAAAAGCTAATTCGTGCCCACGAAGCATCGCGACGGGGTGCCAATTTTTACCATCGAAGGTAAGCTGCAACTCGCCACCAACGATCCCGGTTGGCTGGTATTTGTCCCATTGATCTTTGACGACCGTCGGTAGTGAGGTGTAGAGCTGGCGTTCGAGCGGCAAGTTTTCCACACGCAAACCCATAGCCAACGAAGCGTTGGAATTCCAGCCACGTCGCTGCAGTTGCATTACCACACGGGCGGAACCGAGGTTGCCACGCAGCTCTTGGATTTTCATGCCGTCTTGATCGCACTGCAAATCACAAGACAATTTGGTCAGCGGCCGAGGCAAACGAGGGTCTTCAAAACGTCCACCAGTGAGCCGCAGTTGCGACTGAAATCGAGGCACCACTCCCTCGGCTCCATAATGATGCTGAACGCTCAGATTGCCATCGATACGCCCATCCAACGTGGCTCGGCCTAGCATGGCCGGTGCGCGAGCGGCAATCCATGCTTGAATAGCAGGCGTAATTCGAAATTGTTCGAACTTCGTAGCTACCCGGAACGTCTGCTTGGCAAGGTCGACTTGAGCGTGCAGCTCCCCCCGTTTGACGTTCGGCCCGCCCCACATGCCATCAATCTTCAGCGGCTGCTGCAGAGCGAGACCACTCGCAGGGGCAACGGTAAGGTTGATCTCGCGCAGAAGGAATGGGGGCAACTCGGCTAGCCCTTCGTCACGAATTGCGATCTGGGCATCTTTGATCACGATTTTTGGACGCGCCTTCCCAAAGGTCGGCAGCGGCAAGAACGATTCGAGATTCCAACTCCCACTCGTCCTACGCGAAATCCATAATTGAGGGTGCCTTATCACCACTCGATCGATCGCCACCTTTCCTTTTGCCAACTCCGCGAGCTGCACATCGCATTCCAGCATGATCTCGTCGACAACGAGTAAATGATTCTGCAGTTGGGTGTTACTAGTTTCTGAGATTGTCAGGTCGTACAGGGCAATGCCACGATCTTTCACTAGCCGAGCTCCGCCGACGCTGACGTTTAGTTGCGGAAACTGTTCTGCCAATATCTGCTCGGCCTGGAGTCGAATCTCTTCGTCCATGCGTGTGAACAGATAGATCCCCAGCCCCACCCCAGCGATCAAAGCCAAGATCGCGGCGAGCTTAAAAAAGGACCAGCAGGTGTTGATCAGCCGACCGAAAATTTCGCGTTTTCCTTTCCTAGGTTGTGAATGCGCAGCTCCTGCGCAGACTTCATCGATTGCGCATTTTTGCAGCGGAATAGTAGGTCTCTGAGCCTCGGGCGTCTAGACAACCTACGGGAGAAAGGATTGGTGCTAGCAACTAGATTCTGAAGTGAGCCGCAACGCGCTAGCGTCGGGTAGTGAAGGCGTCGAGTTACCCACCCGCTACCCGACGCTAGCGCGTTGCGGCTCACTTTCTCTCACCACTGCAGTCGCAGTTGCCCTGCCGAGATGCTGGCACGCACGTTGCCTGGCAGATTGAGAACCTCGTTCGAGCTAGCACTCTTGGCGAGTTCGGCCAATTTTCGCCACCAAGCGTAGGTCATCGCCTGCTCAGGCAAGCCGACCTCTCGCCAAAGCAGACGCAGGGCTTCGCAAACGACCACGTTGGCCTGCTGCGGAAACGGGCGCAGTTTCAGCGAAATTTCCCCGCCGTCTGTCGAAAAGGCGGAGGGTTCGAATCCTGCTTCGTCCAACAGCGCGCGGGCATGCAGTTCAACAAACTGCTGCGTCTCGTCTGCCTGGGCTGCCAAGCGTAGCAGTGCCTCATCGACATCTTGGTTGTGCTCAGTGCGAAGCAGCGGCAACAACTCGTGCCGAAGACGGTTGCGGCTAAACCGTAGCTGCTGATTGCTGCTGTCGCTTCGATAGGCTTGGCCAAGTTGGCTGAGGTAGCTTTCCAGCGATTTTCGTGAGCAAGCAAGCAGCGGCCGAACCAACGTCACCGCCGGCGACAACTGCCTCGAGCTCGGAATCCCACGCAATCCTTGCAAGCCTGATCCGCGTAGAAGACGAAACAAGATCGTTTCGACTTGGTCGTTGCGTGTGTGTGCCGAAGCCAGGTAGCGAATCCCGGCCTTCTCAGCGGCTTGCGTGAGGAGCTCGTAGCGCAAACCGCGCGCCGCCGCCTCGATTCCGTCTCCCTCGGCTCGAAGCCGCTCCGTCACTTCACCACTTAGGACCTCCAACGATACTCCAAGCAACGCGCATTGCTGCTGGCACCACGCGGCGTCTGCGTCGGATTCGGCACCTCGCAACTGGTGATTGACATGAATGGCCAAGATTCGACCGGGGCCTTGGACTCGCTCCTTCAGCTCCAGCATGGCTCTTAGCAGGGCCATGCTGTCGCAACCTCCCGAAATGGCGACGGCCACATGCACTTCGCTCCAAACCTGAGGAGGCCACGCGTCGCATAAGCTGGCGGGTACCTCTCCGAGCGAAGGCTTGTCAATGAGTTGGGGTCTGTCGGTCACGCGAAGAGGTTGCTCTCGGGAAACTTGGGGAACTGTTACTTGAGCCGCACGGCGCTAGCCGCGGGCCTGCGGGTGGGTAACTCGACGCCTCCGCTACCCGACGCTAGCGCGTTGCGGCTCACTTCAAAAAACGTTTTTCTAGGCCAACCAGACGGTCAAGGCGTCATAAACAGCACGATTTTACCCAAGTCCTCACCCCCGATCCAACAGGGCCATACGGGCTAAGCCCATGCGGTGTTTCAGGTTGCAAGGCAAAGCAATTCTGATACCATGATAACCGATTGAAGATGATGAAGTTCATTAACGAAAAAAAGTGTCTCGGACTCTTGCTCCTACAGGGGCTAAGAAAGGGTCGTCGACCGAAAAATGTCGTGAGACTGCAGTATTCGTTGTTGAGAAGTCCTAGCTGAGATGCCTAGCTGAGTCCTCCTCGGAATGGCAGCTCGTTTGAATTCATGGTCACCGATGGTAGTTCGACATGTTTGAGATTTGTCACTTACTGCTGATCTCTTTGGTACGAGGGTGCTTGGGCAATCGCCTTGCAGGCCAGTGGATGCCTGTTGTATTGCGCAGTACCTTGGCTTCGCTTGCCTTGGGTAATGGGAGTGCCAATGCGTGGCTCTTCTTGCTGGGCGCCCGCCGCCTACCGATCCCGATAGGCAGTGCGACACCAAACGTAAGCCAAGGAGTTGCGAGAAACACGCGTTCCTCGGCACCCATGTCGCCCCCCATTTCCCTAGGGACCGTAGCGTCCTGGGAACCATGGCGATAGGCAAGGACGTGGCAAGATCACTCTGCCACAGCTCACGACGAGTGCTTTGGTCGCACGCGGAAGCTACGTTGCCGCCTTTTGGGCAATCGTTTCCATTTTCGGTTGGTGAAAGCCCTTTCTAGGAACCCTCTCGTTCCTTCCCTGGTCGACGTGGCTGGCCGAGCGCCCCCTATACGCCCCGTTGTATTCAGGAAGGATTTCCAATGGTACCGCTTCAAATGCTAGCCGCGACCGAACCGCTCTATCCACCTCTTGCGGCGGTGGAAATTTGGGAAGTCGTGGCAATTGTTGTCGCCGCCATTCTCGGCATGAGCGTCGTCAAGTTGCTGGATTACCTGCGCAGACGGGATGCCGATAAAGAAGCCGCCCAAATTATCGAACGAGCCGAGATCGAAGCCCTCTCCCGTCGCAAAGAAGCCGAAGTCGAGGCCAAAGAGCTTGGCCTGAAGGAAAAAACTCGCCTTGAAAGCGAGAATAACGCGATCCGCAACGACCTTCACCAGCGGGAACGTAATCTCGACAAGTCGGAAGACACTATTGGCCAAAGGGACGACCAGCTCCAAAAACAAGAAAAGATGGTCGAGAACAATCAGCGCCGACTTTCCGAAAAGTTGGATGACGCCAGTCGCCGGCAAAAGGAGCTCGACGATTTGCTTGATCTCGAACGCCAGACCATGCACAAGCTTAGCGGCTTAAGCCCCGAAGACGCAGAGACCAAGCTCCTCGAGCGACTCGAGAAGGAGTTGGTCCGCGAGCAGGGAGCTCTCATTATGCGACACGAAAAACTGGTTTTAGAAAAGTGTGATGCAAAAGCCAAGGAAATGTTGATCACCTCCATGCAACGATTTGCCGCAGCCCACACCGCGGAGTCGACAACCAGCACGGTCGACATTCCCAACGACGAGATGAAAGGTCGTATTATCGGCCGCGAAGGGCGTAACATTCGCGCTCTGGAAAAAGCGACCGGCGTTGATGTCATTATCGACGACACGCCTGGAGTCGTGATCGTGAGTGCCTTTGATCCGGTACGACGTGAAATTGCACGAATCTCCTTGAACAAACTTATTGCCGATGGACGAATTCATCCCTCGCGCATCGAAGAGCTCGTGGCAGAAACTGAAAAAGAGATCGACGCCGAGATTCGCAAGCATGGCGAAGAAGCGATGCAGGAAGCTCAGGTGTTTGGCCTCAACGAACGAATCATTGATCTACTGGGCCGACTGAAATATCGTACCAGCTACAGTCAAAACGTCTTGCGGCACTCGATCGAAGTCTCGTTCATCACCAGCATGTTGGCCGAGGAAATGGGCATGGATGCCGAGCTCGCCCGCCGAGCTGGCTTGCTGCACGATATTGGCAAGGCGGCCGATCACGACATCGAGGGAGGGCATCCAAAAATCGGAGCCGACCTACTCAAGCGATTTGGCGAAGGCCCCGAAGTGGTCCATGCCGCCTTTGGCCACCACGACGACATTCGGCCCGACATGCCGTACACCGTCCTGACCGCAGCGGCCGATGCCTGCAGTGCTTCGAGACCGGGCGCACGCCGCGAGACACTTGATCGCTACATCAAGCGTATGCAAGAGCTCGAAAAAATCGCCTCCAGTTTCAGCGGAGTTCAACGAGCGTTTGCGATCCAAGCAGGACGCGAAGTTCGTGTTATCGCCAGCGCCAGGGATACGACCGACGAATCCTCGGCAAAAATTTGCCGGGATATCGCGAAGGCGTTTGAGCAGCAGCTGACCTATCCTGGAGAGATCAAAGTCACGTTGATTCGCGAAACCCGTGTCACGGAAGTGGCTCATTAAGTTGAAAGCCTGGGGATTGCAAGCCCCAGGTTTTGCCCTCTGCCTAGGACTCAAACCTCTACCCCTCCATGCTCCTTCTCTTCATCGGCGACATTGTAGGACGACCTGGGCGCGACATCGTTAAGCGTGCCTTGCCGGGGTTGATTCTTAGCCGCAAGATCGACTTGGTGGTCGCCAATGCCGAGAATGCCGCTGCGGGTTCGGGAATCACGCCTGCCATTTATCATCAACTGATCGAAGCAGGAATCGATGCGATTACCTTGGGCGATCACGTCTATCGCCGGAAAGAAATCTATTCCGTCCTCCGCACCGAAAACAACATCGTACGTCCCGCCAATCTGCCCGAAGAAGCCGTGGGCCGACAGTGGACCACGGTTCAGGCACGCGACGGTACCCAGGTTGCAATTTTTTGTCTGCTTGGCCAGCTGTTCATGAAGCCGGCTGACAATCCTTGGCGTGCCGCCGACCGAGCGCTTGCGGCAGTGCCAAGCGACGTCCGGGTGCGACTGCTCGATTTTCATGTCGAAGCGACCAGCGAAGCACAGCTCATGGGCCGCTATCTTGATGGCCGAGTTTCGGCCGTGCTGGGCACCCATACCCATGTCCCCACCGCCGACGAATGTATCTTGCCAGCGGGCACCGCCTTTCAGTGCGACGTAGGGATGACAGGCCCCTTTGAGAGTATCATCGGGCGTCGGATCGATCGGGTCATGGAAACCACGTTAACGGCAAATCCCACCCAATTTGAAGTTGCCAGCGACGATTGTCGCATCTGCGGAACGCTCGTCGCAGTCGACCCTGAAACGGGGCTTGCTACGAACATCGAAAGATTGTGCGTTACCGAAAACGACCTTCCCGAGCTAGAATCGCTAGCAGCGGGCAAGAGCTAGCAGCGGACTATGGCAACGTGCTACAATGGAATCCATGGCTACTAAGATCACACCTGAGCAGCAAGCAGACCTCCAAGCTTCTCGAGGAGAAGCGTTACCGGTGCAAGACGACAGCGGCAACGTCATTTGCTATATGGTAGACGTGCAAGCTTACCAACACTTGCAAAATCACCAGCGTCTACAAGCGTTGCTTATAGAGGGTGACAACTCGCCAGACGTACCCGCCGAGGAAGCGAACCGAAGGATTCGTCAACGGACTCAGGAGCTATCCGACAAGTACGCATGAAGCGACTCATCTACTCGGAAAACGCACTTGATGATCTCGATAGCATTCTGGAATATATCGCTCGCGACAATCCACCTGCGGCAGTTAAATTTGGTGAAGGGTTCATTGAAGCGTGTGAGCTGATTGCTCAGCAACCTGAAATCGGTGTCCGCCGTGGCAGCAAAAAATCGACTCAGCGGATGTTTACGTTTCGTGGATATGCGATCTTCTACCGCAATCTAGATCGCACGGTCCGTATCCAGCGATTTTTGCATCCTTCGCTTGATGTTGGCGGGCAATCGTTGGATTGACGGCATTGGATTGAACGGATTCCCCATTACGGCGGGTGCAGCAGTGAGAAGGTAACGCTAGCAATACCTACCCCTTTTCAATCCATCTTGCCGGGCTACTGCTGCTCAGCTATGGTTCTCCTCGCTTTTCATCCGTTGGGTACTCGTGTTCCAAGCCTTGCCCACGCCCCTGAGAAAACTACCGGTCGCCCATCGGTTCGCACTGGCAGGATTTGCCTTGGTAGGCTTGGTATTGCTAATTACCGCTCGTTCTCTCGAACCCGATCCACGCGGCTACGGTACGCATGAGCAGTTAGGACTTTCTCCTTGCTATTTTCAAATGACGACCGGCCACCTGTGCCCCACTTGCGGCGCGACGACCGCCTGGGTCCATGCTTTGCGCGGCAACCTCGCGCGAGCTGCTGCGGCCAACCTGGGAGGCGTGCTTTCCTGTGTGGCAACCATCGTCGGTGTGCCCTGGTTGTTGCTAACCGCAGCCCTGGGACGCTGGCCAATGGCGAAGCCTCATTTCCGATTGCTGCTGATGACAGCAACCATCTGGCTGTTGATTGTCCTGCTCGATTGGCTACGTCGCTTGGTTTTGAATTCTTAACGTCGTCCGTCAGGACGAATAACCACCAGACAGCTTGAGAATTACATTTTTTCACGAGGAAAGAAAATGATGGATCGCTCCTTCTTCCAAACCAGTGGCTCACGAACTCGGGCAACTTATCTCGCCGCGTTTCTGGCGCTCACCCTCCTCACCACAACCGGTTGCGTAAGCGGACTCTTGGCCACGGGCGTCTATCTCTGGCAGGGCGGCAACGTCGTGCCCGCGGAATGCAAGGCTCTCGAAGATCAACGCGTGGTCGTCGTCTGTCGCCCCCCCTCGTCGAACGAGTATCGACACGCCGGTGCCGCACGCAGCATAGGCAAGTTGGTCAGCAAAAAGCTGGCCACCAACGTGAAGAACATCGAAATCGTCAGCCATAGCGAAGTCGACAATTGGGTTGATGAACAAGATTGGGACAATTACAAAGAACTCGGTCGTGCCGTCAAAGCGACGCGAGTCGTTTACATCGAACTCGACAATTTTGATCTCTACAAAGGGACAACCCTCTACCAAGGCGACGCCGAGATCAACGTTTCGGTCTACGATATGGACAGCCCAAGCCAACCCGTTTGGGAACGCAACATCGGCCAGATTCTCTTCCCGCGCAATAGCGGTATCCCTTCCGCCGACAAACCTGTCCAGCAATTCAAACGGCAATTTGAAGAGATTGTCTCTGACCAGATCGCAATTCACTTCTACAAGCACAATCCGAATGCCGCCTTTGCGCTCGACGCTGTGGCGAATAAATAGCCGCCGCGGCAAGACCGTAGTGGGCCAAAGGTTGCCTTGTTGCGTTCGGTAAGCGACAATACTGGTATGAGCGAAATGAAGCTACACCCCGTTTCACTTGACCGGATGGTGCGTGCGGTGGAAAAAGTTCGAGAGCGTTTGCTTCGCACGGCTTCTGCTTTGGAAAAAGCTGGCATCCCTTATGCAGTCGTTGGCGGCAATGCCGTGGCAGCGTGGGTGTCTCGCGTCGATGAAGCTGCGGTGCGAAATACGCAAGATGTCGATGTGTTGATCCGCCGTAGCGATTTTGAGCGCGTGAAAGTTGCTCTCGAAGCAATCGGTTTCGTGCATGGAAACGCAATGGAAGTCGAATTTTTTCTTGACGGACCGGGCGCGAAAGTGCGTGAAGCCGTGCATTTACTAATGGCTAGCGAGAAGGTCAAGCCTGAATACACTTCAGCAACTCCCGATGTGACGCAATCGGAGCATACGGGCGATTTCCGATTTATTGCTCTCGAGCCACTCGTCGAGATGAAGCTGAATTCGTGGAGGCGTAAGGACCAAGTCCACTTGCTTGATATGATCGGTGTCCATTTGATCGACGACACTTGGCCAGCCCGCTTCCCTCCAGCCCTCGGGGACCGGTTACAGCAATTGCTGGACGATCCGGAAGGCTAGCCGCCATGCCCAAGAGACTTGCGGCAGGGCACCCTCTTTACAAAGCCGGCGGAGCCCGTCGCGGCGGGCCATCGGGCCTCATAGGCTTTTTCGGAGCGGGTGCACCATTGCCCGCTACCAGCGGGGGAATATCCGTGTAGCTCTCTTGCCAGCGCCAACCCAGCGGAGATTCAAGCTCTTTGTCGGCAAGCCACGCCCAAGGCGTGCCGGGGTGCTCTTCAATCACGCGCTCAAGCAATCCACGCGCTTTCTTGGCCAGGACCTTTAGGCTGCTACTGTCGAACGAATCGTCGACGACCAAAACCCAGGTGTTGTTTTTCTTTTTTTGAAATACCATGCCCTGTTTGGCACGCGCAAGGATCATATTGTAGCCATCGGCCCGGACTTTCATGGCCAAAACCCGACCGATTGCCAAATCGTACCCAGCTTGCCAACGAGGGCTTTCGATCTTTTCGCGATCAGGCTCGCCAGACGACAAGATTCGCAAGAGATGGTCGATCTTCGGCTGAATATCTGCCGCGGTTCGCTGGGCTCGAGAAAGAATCGCAGCAAGGGCGGCCTCGTCTCGCTTGGGAAACCGCTTGCGGACATTCTCGATCGGCGAAGTCCACGAAAGCTGCGCCGCCTCGACCAAGGCGCGACAGGCCCGGTTTTTACTCAGCCGATTCTGGTACTCCTGAACCGAAATATAATCGGGTTGATACCGGCGCATCACCTTGGGATCAAAAAACGCACTGATATGGGCCGCTAGTTCTTTGGTTTCGCGTTTTCCGACTGTTCGACCCACCACGCGATTGGGATGCGCCGAATAATACATGCCGCCTGTTTCAAAACAGAGCCGTGTTAGCGCGTAAGGGCCGTGGCCCGAGTCGATAAAATCTTCTTTCCCACCCGAGCCGAGGAAGCGAAGTTTGAGCCGCTCGAGCATCACCGTTTCGGGCCCCAGGTTCACAGGAACCCACTGAGGGCGTTGGTCGAAATTCGGATCGGGGTCGATCCATTTGACGTAGGCCTTCTCTCGTCCCAGTGGGGCAGGGCGGCCAACCACGTAGACAGGCATCGCTTGTTTTCGGCAATAACTTATCGTCGCGTCGGCTGCTTCGAGATCGTCTCCCGACTCGTCGGTAAAGACGACAATCATGACGTTGCGATCGCCGTGACGAGGTCGCCGATAAGACCGATACTTTTTGGCAACCATGCTCACCGCAAGAAAAACATTTTCTCTGCCCGTTTGGTCATCCTTGATCGCACGGATGGCGGCCTCGACTTCTTCGATTCGATCGGTCGGTTCCGAGGTAAGCAAAACCGGCATCTCGCCAAATCCCACGACCGCGGTCAACAGCGGTTTGTCTTTTTCTTTCTCAAAGGCCGGATCGTTGGCTGCCTCAATGATCCCCAATTGCTTGTAGATCCCCCGAAAGCGTTTCAAGATTTCTGCCCGTTCGTCGCGCAAACTTCCCGATTGGTCGAACAACCAAACCACCAGCGTCGGCCGTTGTTCGACTGAGGCGAGGATCTCATAGGTAATAAGATCGATAGCACCCACCGCTCCCGAAGTGCCCACGCTCCCAAGACCTTGCGCAGGCAAGTCGTCGGTGAGTTCGGGTCCTTGAAAAATAGGGTCGTCGATTTCGACCGTCAGCCGCTGGCCAAAATCAGTGATCGTTTCCTGTTCGAAAATGACCAGCGACTGGTCTGCAATCACCAGCCCCGCTGCGCGAGCCGATGCGTCGCCCGCTTGGCTAAGTGCGCCGACCTCCTCCAGAGGTTCTTCAGAAACAAGAAATTCTTGCGTGAGAGGTTCCTCATCGAGGAATTCTTGCAGCACGTAAGAGAGAGCTAACTCCTCAGGACCACGAGGGAGGGCCAACGTCACTGCCGCCAAGCAAAATAGAAGCAAAGCGTGGAGTCCAAAGCTAGTGAACCAAGAAAGGGTGTCACGCCCTGGAATCGGCGTTTTGCCGATCACCCCCATCCATTTTCGCAAAAGAGTCATCTCATGCCACGCATTGGTTCCAAGGGAGGCTCCCTGCCTCCATTCTCGCCCATCACACCGTAACCAACAAGACGTGGAACTGCACAAAACAGCTTGTTTCGGCCTCCTCTTGGGCACGTTATCATAGAGAGTGGTTAAGCAGATGCCGGGGGAACCGTTCTCCATTGAAAAGCGTAGTAATAGTGACAAACCTTTGAGGTGATTATGCGTGGTTATTGGTTTCTGAGTTGGATAATTCTTTTCTTGATGTTTTGTGGTGCCGTGAATGCTTTGCCGGTGTTGGCCCAAACTTCGGCGCGGGCTGCCGAGACCGAGGAGGTGAAACTCAAAACCAAGGATGGAGTCAAGCTCGCTGCGACTTTCTTCCCCAGCAAACTCGGCCAAGAAGCGGTTCCTATCGTCATGTTGCATGACGACCAAGAAAGCCGCGCCGTCTTCAACTCGCTCGCGCGCGCGCTCCAAAATCCTGAGGGGCAAGAACTTCAATCCCATGCCGTGCTGACGGTCGATCTGCGCGGGCATGGCGAGAGCACCACGCAAGTAGGACGAAACGGAAAAATTCGTCGACTCGAAGCCGACCGACTTAGGTCGGCGGATTACCAAAACATGGTTCTCTTCGACATGGAGGCAGTCCGGAAATTCTTGCGACAAAAAAACGATGCCGGGCAGCTTAATCTGAACAAACTCTGCCTGCTAGGGTCGGGGATGGGGGCTAACGTCGCGACTGCCTACGCGGCCTACGATTGGGATATTCCACCCCTTGCGCGTACCAAGCAAGGCCAGGACGTAAAAGCGTTGATTCTTGCCTCGCCTAAGCGGAGCTTCGGGGGCTTGTCGATCATGAGGGCGTTAAAACAACCGGGCGTTCGGCAGCGTCTCTCGGTCTTGCTTGTCTATGGTGCGCAGGATTCCTCTGCCTCCAAGGACACCAAAAATATCCACAAACTCTTGTCGAAATACCACAAGATGCCGCCGCGCGATCAACGACGCGAGAAACAAGATCTTTTCATCTTCTCGATGCCTACCAGCTTGAAGGGCACGCGCCTGTTGACCGACCCCAACTTTGCGATGCTACCGAAGTTAGATATCTTCCTCGACGCGCGGCTATCGCAGCAAGACTTCGAGTGGTCGAAACGCCTACCGTGAGAAGCGATTCGTTAGCGCCGTCGGCCACGACGAACTACTGCCCGAGCACCTCAGGGATTTTCAGCTTCGCACCGATCGGCAACAGATGCGGATTGGAAAGCTGATCCCGATTGAGGTCAAAAATTTCCATCGCTCGACCAGCATCGCCCAAATAACGCTCGGCAAGTTTTTCGAGCGTGTCGGTATTGCGAACAATATGCAATATCTCCTGGCGTCTCTCCGCGTCGCTTTCCCTTTCGGCGGTTGCGTAGGCGGGGCGAGAAGTCGGCTTCTCACGATTGGCAGGCCGAGGCCGCTCTTTCTCGGTCAGTGGCATCGGTTGATTCGCCAGGGCCGGGTGATTGGCAAGATCAAAGCCTGGCTCGCGCGTCGGAGTGATAAACGAGTCACCCATGCTGGCCATCTTAGCCGTCGTATGCCGCTTGATGGGCTCGGGCAGCGAGGGCACCGCAACCAACGTGTCATACGCAGGCGGCTCAGCGGGACGAACTGAGGGTCCCGTCTTACGAAAAGGCCATGCCAAGCCCAGGCCCATGGCAAGCACCAATCCCACAATCAGAAGTTTTCTAGCGCGGCTCACACAATCAGCTTCGGACCGCACAGCCATCTCGGTTGAGCCGCTTCCCGCGAGGACAACGCTTGTGGTTTCGCAGCAGGAAGATCAAGCCGGTCGCGCAAACCCTACCGACAACACCGCCTGAGAACATTGGCAGAAGATATCGATTGTTGGGGAAAATTAGCCACGGATGAAACACGGATTGAACACCGAGAAATTAAAAATAGGGCGCATAATTCTTTACTTTTAATCGGTGTTTCATCCGTGTTCAATCCGTGGCTGAAATACTACCTGCAATTTCTCGTCGCACTCGTCGTGGTTCAACTTCGTGTTGCCCCCGCTAGGCAGCCTGAGTGCCCGGCTTCGGCTTGGCCGCCTCGGATCGTTGGCTCATCCAAAGCAGGGCTGGCGAAGCGATAAAGATCGAGCTGTAGGTACCGACAATCACGCCAATCACGAGCGAAAATGCGAAGCCATGAATTCCGTCGCCGCCGAGCACATAAAGCAAGATGACCGACAGCAAGGTGGTCAACGAAGTAAGCATCGTACGCGAGAGCGTTTGGTTGACGCTATTGTTGATAATCTCGCTGCTAAACTTTGGGCTCTTGCCTTTCACTTCGCGGATTCGGTCGAAGACCACGATCGTGTCATTGAGCGAATAACCAATGATCGTCAAGAACGCGGCAACAATCGGCAGACTGATTTGGAATTTTTCGATCATCAGTGCGTCGGCCAAGCCGGGAATACTGCTGACGACATACGCACTCAGGGCAATCATCCCCAAAGTGATCAACACATCATGGATTAACGCCACGACGGCTGCCAAACCGTAGACGACATTCTGAAATCGAAACCAAATGTAGGCGACAATTCCTACGAGCGAAATAAGGATCGCGGCAATGGCTTTGGTCTTCATGTCGCCGGCGACGCGTCCGCCTATTTTATTCGCAAGCGGGAAGAGCGGCTGATCGTTGGCCGTCGATTTCAACTGCTCAAATACCTGCTGAGCCTCGGCCTCGGGCAACGCAAGCTTGACCTGCCAGTGGGCAAATCGTCGAGCACTTCCCGGTTGGTAATCCGGATTAAAAACCTCGAGCGCGGTGCCGCTATGCCCGGTCGCATCCAGAGCATCTTGCACCAATTGCTTGACCGACTCGTAGCCAATGCCTGAATCGCCTTCGAGGCCCGCTCCCAGGCTGAAATTAAGTCCTGCTTCAGTACCTGCGGCAAAGGGATCTAGCACTTTTGCAGGAGCAGCTTCAGTTTCTTCAGGCTCGGTTTCCTCGGGCTCCGGCGAGGCTTCCTCTTCATCGCTCGGCGGAGCTTCTTCGGCAACTTCTCCGTCCGTCCCCCCGTCTGTTTCTTCTTGGCTCTCCTCTTCGTCAGATTCTTCTTGGCCCGATTCTTCCTGGAAGTTGACCAGCATCGCCCGGGTTCGTTTCCTTGGAATCAAACGACTCGGAACCAAACTGGCCGTTTCACTCGCCAAGGAGCGGACGTTTTCAAGTTCGATATTGTAAGTTTTCAAACGATCGCCAAAAGTGTCGTGCAGGAGTTTCTGCACCGCGACCACATCTTGCTCGGTACAACTGACCGTGTACCGGCTCTGGGTATCGCCCACCTCAACCAGCGAAAGGTTCTTCTCGGCCAATTCTGTCGCGTCGAGCATCGCTTTCACTTCAGAAAAAGGCATTTTCTGGTCGTCGTTGAGAACCATGGTCACCGAGCTGCCGCCAGTGAAGTCAATGTTCAGCAGATCGGTCCCTCGATTCCAAACCGCCGAGAGCCCCAGCGAAATGATCGCCAGAGAAGCAACCGCACACAGGGCCCGTTTTCCTAGGAAATTAAAACTCGTTTTGCCGATAACCTGCCGCATGGAAAGGGCCTTGAGCCAACGAGTCTTCTCTGCGACATCGAAAACAATTCGCGACAGAAAGATGGCCGTGTACATACTCATCACAATACCAATGATGAGCGTCACTCCAAAACCTTTCACGTTGTCAGGGGCAATTTTGTAAATAACAACGGCCGTAATGAGCGTCGTCACATTGGCATCGACAATCGTTTGCGTGGCTCGGGCAAAACCGTTGCGAATGGCCATCCGCAATGCGGCCCCGCGGTTGAGCTCCTCGCGGATTCGCTCGAAGATCAGCACGTTAGCATCGACCGACATACCGATCGTTAGCACCAAACCGGCCAAGCCGGGCAGAGTAAAGGCGGCCTTGAAGAGCACCATGAAACCCAGAATCAACACCAGATTGGCCGCCAGCGCGAGGCAAGCAACGATGCCGGCAAACCGGTAGTAAAATGACATGAACACCATCACGGCGATCAAAGAGTAGAGAATCGCCCTGCTGCCCATCTGGACGGTCTCGGCACCCAGCGTGGGACTGATTTGTTCGCGACTGATGGGGTCCTTGTTAAGTGTCGCGGGCAGGCTACCTGCGTTGAGAATGCCGACGACAAACTCGACCTCTTCCTTGCCCATCGAGCCGGTAATTCGTCCTTGCGAAGTAATTTTGCTCTGAATCGACGGGGCCGAAAGAAGCCTCTTATCGAGAACGATTCCCAGATTGTAAGTTTGCCCCGAACTGTTGGGTACGTGACTGCCCGTAAGCTGGCCAAAGAAATGCGCACCAAGTTGATCGAACGTAAAATTGACCTGCGGGCGGCCCTGCTCGTCAAAACTTGCCGACGATCTCTTGAGGTACTCGCCGGTCACGTCTTTCCCATCATTGGTGAGCACTAATGCCTGAGGCACTTTGCCGGCCATTCGTTTGACGAAGCCATTCTCTTCCTCGACGGGGCCAAACTCTTCAAACTTATATTCCATCCATTCGGCCACTTTTTGGTCGCCAATACGAACCTCTTTTTCACCGGGAGGCAACGACTTCGCGAGATCAATAATCTCGCGATGCGCGTTGAATACCGGGTTGGCCGTGATACGAAATTCCAACGAGCCGGCCGTATAGATGCGGCGCTCGATAAACTCGAGTTCTTGTTGGCTCGCCTTGGGAATGATGATCTCAATCTGGCCAAGTCCGTATTCTCGGATCGTCACTTCCTTGGTACCGCTCGGATCGACTCGTTCGCTCAAAGCTCCGATCAATTGCTGAACGAGCTGACGTTGGGCCGAGGCCGATTGGTCGCGGCCTTCTGCCGCAGCATCCCCCTCGTCTACTTGGGCTGAAGTGTCTTGCAGTTCGTAGATGAGCGTGATCCCACCGCTAAGATCGGGGCCATACTTGATTTCGCCCAAAGAGACTACGACCGCAGCAGCGGCGAGAGTGCCGATCGCTAGCGAGATTTTCCAGCCATGGTCGGGCATTTTCAGCGATTTTGCCATACGACCGCCGAGAAACATCGGCACGACCAGCAGGGCAATCACGATCGCCAGCATGGTGAATCCGGGAAGTGCCGACTCCATGGCCCCAGCGGCCTCAGGCTCTACCGTGTCAGCGGCGGCTTCTGCCGCCGGCGCCATCACGGTTTCGCTATCAGCAACCTCCGTTTCTTGAGACACAGCTTCCTGTGCCACGGCAAATCCTGCCGTTGTCACGCCAAGGAGAATTGTTAGTGCGAAAACCGCCAGTTGGAGCCAAGCCATCGTGGCCCTAACCACACCTCGCCTACTTATACTGTGTCTGATCATACTCGTCATTGCTAAAAAACCTGTTCGTAGGTTGGGAGGCGAATGGTTATGTTTTTTGAAACGCGGAGACGCGGAGGTCACAGAGAGCATGCCGAATGGATTTTCTCCGTATTCTCTGCGCTTCTGCGTTCCTGTACTTTTTTGCTTAGGTCTTCTTGTCATCGTCGGTTACCAAACGCGCGATGGCCGAGGAGCCGATGCGGATTTTGGTTCCCGTCGATTCATCAATGCGAACGATCACTTCGTCGCGGTCGCGTTGGACGTTCGTCACGACGCCATGAATCCCGCCGATGGTGACGATGCGATCTTTTTCCTTGAGGCCATCGATCATCGAGCGAAACGACTGCTCTTTGTTTTTCTGCGGCCGCAGGATCATGAAGTAGAACAGCACCATGATGATCGCCATGGGCACCATCATGCCGCCAAACGGGGAGAGGGTCTCTCCTTCTTGTGCCAGCAGGAGCAGGCCTTCGTGGTTTGCGATCACTCAATTTACCGTTCGATGGGGACGCCGTGGCAGACTCAAACGAGACATCATAAATCGAAGCGTCATAAGGGACAAGGGCGAGACGCGCGTCGTCTCAACCAGCCCCCCAGCCGCGGAATTTCTCCTCGCGGAATTCTCGAAACCGGTCTTCGACGATTGCCTCGCGGGCCCCGGCCATCAGACGTTGGTAATACGTCAGATTATGGATCGAGGCGAGCACCGGGCCCAGCATTTCCTTCGCCTGGAACAGATGCCGGAGGTAACCACGGCTATGTTGGCAAGCAGGGCAAGGACAGTTTTCCTCCAAAGGGCGGTTCTCGAGCTCGTGGACCGCGTTGCGGAGCCGCAGAGGGCCCTGGTCGGTGTAGACGAGGGCATTCCGGCCATTGCGGGTCGGTATGACGCAGTCAAACATGTCGATTCCCCGAGCAATCGACTCCAAGAGATCCTCAGGCCGGCCGACTCCCATCAAATAGCGAGGACGATCGGCAGGCAGCTCGGGCACCGTGGCTTCCAGAATCCGGACCATATCGGCCAGTTCCTCGCCGACACTGAGCCCTCCGACCGCGTAGCCGGCAAAATCCATCGCGACCAAAGCCTTCGCACATTGCTGGCGTAGCCGCTCGTCGAGCCCACCCTGAACGATGGCCAGCAGCATTTGATCGTCGCGCGACGCAGCCTTCTGGCATCGCTCGGCCCAGCGGACGCTTCGCCAAGTGGCTTCGGCCACCACTTCAGGCGAGTTAGGCAGGCCCACGACGTGGTCGAGCACCATGGCCAAATCGCTGCCCAGTGCTTCTTGGATGGCAATTGACCGCTCGGGCGAGAGCTCCAGAGGCGAGCCATCAAGGTGCGAGCGAAACGTGACGCCTTGCTCGTTGATTTTCGTGCGCTGGGCCAAGCTAAAAACCTGAAACCCACCGCTATCGGTAAGCATCGGCCCCGACCAGCCCATGAATTTGTGAAGTCCGCCCAACGCGGCAACCGTCTCCTCGCCAGGGCGCAATGCCAAGTGGTAGGTGTTCGAGAGCACCATCTGGGCACCGGTCTGCCGCAGTCGCCCCACGTCGACCCCTTTGACTGTTCCCAGGGTGCCAACAGGCATAAAGGCCGGCATTTCTACCGGCCCATGCGGGGTGTGCAGGGTCGAGCGACGTGCCGCAGAACCCGCATCGCAGTGGTGCAGTTCAAACCGAAACAGACGAGACTTCCTTCCGCATTCCGAAATCCGCATTCCGACTTCAAATCAGTCGCCACGCAACTTGAGATTGGCTTCGACGAGTTTTTCGCGAATTTCGATCAGACTCGTGACGCCAAAGTTTTTGCATTCTAGTAAATCGTCGCCCGTGCAGCGAAGCAGTTCGCCGATCGTCGACAATCCGAGACGGACCATACACTTGCGTGCCCGAACCGAGAGATTCAAGTCAGAGATTGGTCGGTCGAGCAGTGCTCGCTCGTCGTCGCTCATCGTCGAGGTATCGTAGGTCGGCTCTTCTTCACGCCACTTCGAGGCAAACTGGCCCAACTCCAAGCCCTTGGGAGCAAGCATTTCGCGGATTTCCACGAGCGAAGTCTCGCCAAAGTTCTTACTCGCAAGCAGATCGTGCTCGGTTGTTCGGGTCAGATCGCCGAGCGTCATGATGCCCATCTTCTCCAGGCAATTGCGGCTGCGAACCGACAATTCAAAGTCGGTGACCGGAACACTGAGCATCTGGGTGAGTCGCTCATCGCGTCGTCGGGCTTCCTCGTCGTAGTACATGTCACGCGAAGCATCGGCATCCTTGAAGAACAGCCGGGCACGCGGATGGTCGGGATAAACTTCCAGGATACGTTGGTAGAACTGCTTCGAACGCTCAAAATGTTCCATGTCTTCGTACAGCAGGCCCAAGTTGAGTAAGGTTCCCACATGGGCGGGAAACTGCGTCGCGGCCCGTTCGTAAAGCTGACGTGCGTACTCGTCATTGCCATGCCGGTCGTTTTCCAGCGCCAATCCAAACAGGGCCCCCGCATGGCTGCCATCGGCCTCGACCGCTCGCTCGAGCAAAGCCACCACTTCCGACGAATTTCCGCCCAGGGCCGAAACGACCGCAGAACGTTGATACAAATATTCCGACGTTTGTTCGACGGCACCCGAGAGGCTGTCTAAAACGGTCAAGGCGGCTTGGGCATCGCCGAGGTAGCGTTTTGCTTCGGCCTGGGCCAGCGCCACCTCGTCGCGCGGATAGCCGGCTTTCTCCGACGATTCGTAGGCAACGAGTGCATCGGGGTAATTGTCGAGGGCCAACTGGGCCTTGCCCAAGTAGAAATGCGTCAGCGCGCCGCCATCGGCGCTCGTAAGCGTCTGTACGGCATCGGAGTAGCGTCCTAGCAGGTACTGACAAACTCCCAGCCGGGCCGACGCGGCAGGCGTGCGGCCTTCCTGCTGCTCCATTTCTCCAACGGCATCTCGAAGGGAGCGGAAATTATTGTAGTCCTCGGAAATCGCGCCCACAATTTGGCGGATTTCGTTGGGACCAAAAGTACTGTTGGAAACAACAATTTGTCTCAGGTCGACTTCCTCAACTAGCGACATCATCTGACTACTCCTACTGTGAATTTAAGACCCGTTCTAGATCGTCCCCAAGGTAGCCCCTGGCTGGCAACTCTTAGAAAGAGCCAGCGGCGAGAATCGAACTCGCAACCTCCGCATTACGAATGCGGCGCTCTGCCAATTGAAGCTACGCTGGCTAGCCCTTTCCATCAAACCCCGAAATGTACCTGTTTTCGGCAAGGTTCACAATGCCCAGACCGCGATCGCCAGCCGTGCATACACGCAGCACCGCGAAAGTGTCGTTATCAAAACGGCCCCCTCCATTGGCTATTTGTCCCACTTCCCTGGGAGATTTCTTTTGCACCGGTGTTTTATGACAAAAGAACGAAACGGGCTTCTCGGTTTAGGGGTTCGCTCTGGCATGGCCGTGTTTTTGCTTGTTTGGTGGCGTCGGTTCCGCCAAGCACACTTCTTCCTCGCCCGCTGATTCGTCAAACTGCTGTTTTCCCAACCCAGGAGACGAATCAATGGCAAACAAACAGCGGGATTTAGCGAAAGAAACACGGTGGCGTGATATTTTGAAGCGGCACGTAGCTCGGCGGCTATTCTTCTCAATCCCGCAAACAGTGCATGTTCGCCATCCCGATACCACTCATGATACTACCAATAATTCCCACAAATCCTTGATCGGTCCCACAGATAAACAAATTATCAAGATGCGTTCGGCCATCGATCTGTTCTCGGGCGTGCCGTAGACCGCACCGTTGTCGTGGCCCGTGAAACGCACGATCGTTGTCGGCGTAAACATGTCAGTATCGATCACCCGATGGCGATAGTCGGGGATGAAGCGGACTGCCGATTCGGTGATTCGGTCGTACCAACGCAGCTTTTCTAAGCGATAGTCGTGCTCATCGAGACCCTGCCAATAATCAAAATTGGCGAGCGAGGTGATGCGCATCGTGCCATCTTCGAGCGGCTTTCCGTACTGAAAATTATTGGGGCTGCAAATCACCCCGCTACGCATGTCGCACGACGGCTCGTTGGGCTTGGTCCAAGTGAACTCTTCGCAGTCGTTGTAAAACGTAATCGTTCGGTCGTGTCCCAGCTCTCGCGGCTCGACATCAAGCGTCGCAATGGTTTCACAAAAGCTGAGGCGACCGGCAGCCCGACTGACCACCGGTGCTCCATCGTCGCACATCCGCATCGTTTCGGGCCAACCGGCCGACGACAAGACCCGCCGAGCCGCAAGCTCTTCGC
>JAADIN010000067.1 GCA_013151315.1 Planctomycetota bacterium
TTCGACGTACTTGATGAGATCGGCGTTGAGAATAAAGGCCTCGCCGTCGAGGCGCGTTAGGCGAATCATGCTGGAGCTCCTGGATGGGAAGCAAGTTAAAATAAAACAAGAAAACATTTCACCACAGAGACACGGAGAACACGGAGTTTTGATTATTGAGAAAACGCCGAATCACGCTATTCTCCCGAAGGCCCTTTCTCTTGAGGCAATAATTTCAGCTTTTTTCTCGGTGCTCTCCGTGCCTCTGTGGTTATTCTTCTTTTCACTTTGAGTCAGTAAAATTAGTTATTTTGCGCCTCATCAAACCTATCTTCGTAGGGCTAAAAGCTCATCGAGCAACTCCTGCACGGCGGAAATTACTCGGGCCCCACCTCGATACTGGGTTGAGGCCAAGATGAGTTCGATCAGGTTTTGGCCGATGTCGGTGTTGGAGAGCTCAACGGCACCGGCATCGAGTGCTCCGAGGCCGTTTTCACCGGGGTTACCTGTGACCGGTTCGCCGGAATTTACGCCTTGGGCGTACAGGTTGGCTCCCGATTGCTGAAGACCCTCGTTGTTCGTAAAACGAGCCAGACGGATTTGTCCGAGAGTCCTCGAAATGCCGTTGCTAAACACGCCATTGATTTCTCCCGTGCCGGTAATTGCAAAACTCGTCAATATGCCGGGAGGAGAACCATCTTGGCGGGTGAAGTTGAGCGTACTTACCTCCTCTTGACCCGACTCGCCGCTAAGTCCGCTCACACTTGAAAAATCTAAATCAAACACGAGTGGTGATTGTGATGCGGTCTCATTTCGCTGTATGGCGACTTCGGTATCGGTATTCGAGCCGCTCTCTACGAGATCGCCATTGCCATCGAACGTAAGAAGACCTGTCCCGACAACCGTACTGATACCTGTGATCGGTTCGTTGTCTGAAGAGGTAGCAAACCAACGGTAGAAGGTATTGGTTCCTGTGCTCGACTCGAGTACGGTCGTGATTCGAACATTGAGCGGAATGCCTAGCGTATCGTAGACTACGACATTGACGGTCGCACCTTCCCCGTTTGCTGCTTGCAGTTGGTTAAACGGAATCGAAAGGGGTTGGGTCAAGCCTGTCGAGGTAGGTGTCAGCTGAAATGCCGAGAGCCCGATGCTCACAGCATTTTCGACGCCAATGTTCGAGAAAATTTGAATTCTGCCGCCGCCGTCAACCGTACTGCTCGCAGTATTGGCAATCGTGGTATCAAAACCGGCTGCCTGATCAATGAATCGGATCAGGTCTTGGACCGTCGTATTACTATCGATAGCAAGCGTTTTCGCGTCGAGGTCGGTTCCTCCCTTTTCTCCTCGGAAAGAGAGCTCACCTTCTTGGAAAAGATTGGTGAAATCTTGGCCGCTACGAAGCTGGACATCAAGCAGTCGGGTCCCTTCACGTATCTTGGGGCCATCCAAGTCGATTTCATCGTTTCCCACAATGTCTACGTCGGGCATGCTGTCAATATAGGAAGTTTGCCCTAAGGGTATCTTGTCGACTTCATAAAAGGTGGAAGCATTTCCTTCCACGTTACGGTAGATTCGAATTTCATCGTAATCGCCAGCGGGCGGGCCCACGGGCTGAGGAATTTCGTCGAGTCGAATCCGTCCTCCCTCTTGATTGATCGATCGGCTGCCAATCAGACTGGTCGGGCGAGATTCTTCGACTTGGCCGTTCGAATCGGCGAAGGTAATGTAGTAGCTGTAGGGGGCTATCCCGAGTGACGACTCGTCGAGTGCTGAAAGCGTCACGAGTGCGGCGTCGTCAACGCTAAAGGTCGGCGTGCCCGTAGGATCCAGTGCAGAACCTACAAGGTAGTAATCGCCGGTGCCTCCCGCGATGGTGCGGTAGAGGTTGATGCCTGTATAGTCGGTCGGAACCGACTGAAGACCGGAGAGGTCGATCGAACTTGTTCCAGGGCCTGGGGGAGAGGCTGTGAAGTCTGACGAAATGGATCCCTCGCTCCCATTGGAATCAACGAAAACCGCACGGTAGGTGTAGCTGCCTGCAGCAGGCCCTGTACCTCCAGGAAACGACGAAGCGACGCCACTGACATCTGGCAAAGGAGTTTCATTGATATCCTCGATCGAAAAATTCGTATCGTCCGGTATCTCAAATTGATCGGTGGCAAGCACGGCCGACTCGATAATCTCAGGCGTGTCGCCGATAGCGGCACCGGGGACCAAGGAACCGGAAAAAGAGACGTTCTCGGTTGGCTGCGCGACTGCCGTCTCGCCAATAGGGATACGAAGAGGCTGGAGTTCCCTCACGAGACCGTTTTCGCCCGCGTTGAAGCCGAGCACACGCTGTCCCGTCACGGTGATGACTTCATTGTTCTCATTCGTTCTGAGTTGGCCATTGCGGGTGTAGAACTGTCCGCCTTGGGGGCCCTGCACGATAAGAAACCCTTCGCCTTGGATAGCGACGTCCAAGGGATTGGAGCTGATTTCGATCGTCCCCTGAGTGAAATCAGGGGTGATCTCCGCAACCCGGACACCGAGGCCCGTTTGACGAGGGTTGGTACCGCCGCTCGTGGCACTCGGGGC
The DNA here is from genome assembly GCA_013151315.1 of Planctomycetota bacterium. Classification (GTDB taxonomy): domain Bacteria; phylum Planctomycetota; class Planctomycetia; order Pirellulales; family Lacipirellulaceae; genus Bythopirellula. The sequence continues at coordinate 2,560 of JAADIN010000067.1, forward strand.
AGACCCGATGCTTTGGGTTTGAAGGAATTGCGTGGCAAAGTTGACGTTCGATTCTTTAAAACCGACGGTCTGCGAGTTGGCGACGTTGTTGCCAACCACGTCGATCGTCGTTTCCGCGGCACGGAGCCCCGTCAGTGCGGTGGTAAGTGCAGATTGTAAACCCATTTTATTCTCCTCGTCTTTGGGATGTTTGATGTGAGATGTTTGATTGATGATGTAGAGGAAAGCTCTCAGCTAACCGCTCTACCTTGGTGGGCGTATTTCACCCACGTTGTTCAGACTGACAGTAAAACTTCGCTGGGTGTTGTCGAGCAGTGTTGGAGTGCCGTTCAAGGCGGTCTGCGAGAGATTGGCGTCGGACGTGCTGTCGACGTAGGAACTCACATTGCCGTCGGCCAAGGTGTCGACGAGGCGGAAGTTACCGTTGCCGGTGCCGTCGGTGCGATAGATTTGTTTTGCCGTAGTCGTGACAGGCAACCCGCTAATGAGAATCGACTTGGCCTCGCCCGTGAGCTGAATGGCTCCACCCTCGATTCCGTCGCTTGCGACCGGATCAATGGCGAACTGATTGCCTGCTTCGTCTCTCCAAACGACCCGATACTGGTAGGTTCCCGCCCCGATTTCGCCCGACTCTTCCGAAGGGCGCGCCTTCGGTCCCAGGTCGAGGTGCAGTTTGGGCTCGCCTTCTGAGATCGAAACACTACTGACGACGCCCTCAACCCGTTGGCCATCGTCAGAAATCGCTTCGATGTCGGCACCAATCAGATTGGTTGCACTGGAGATATTTTGGCCTAACAACACTGCGCTGAGTGTCTGCGTAAGCTGTTCGGTTGCGCCGACTTCACGAATCTGACTGATCTGCGCGAGCAACTGGTCGTTCTCCAGTGGATTCAGCGGATCTTGATTTTGGAGTTCGGTAATCATCAGATTCAGAAAATCGTCAAGATCGAGTTCGTTGAGACTGTTGGCGTTGCCAAACGCTTGGTTTCCGGCCGATGGTGCCGCGTTGATGTTGGGAAGTTGTGACATGGTTTTCCTCGGTTGAATGAGCCGCACGGCGCTAGCCGCGGGTTGCAGAGCGTAGCGGTGTGCCTCAGGGAACGGTATGGCCCCAGGGCCCGACGCTAGCGCGTTGCGGCTCACATTTTTGTGTCATGACAAAGCACTAGATTCTCACGTCTTTCGTAGTTGATTCAAGGTTTGCATGGGTGGTTTCCGTTTCTTGCTGGTTCTCGGCGCGCGACGCTCGGGCTTCATGAATTGGTGGGCGATTCGCCTTCCGGTCTTCGGTGCCCGGATGGTCCGGCTGCTGGCCCCCTTCGTCGCGGACGTTGACATCGAATTTTTCGATTCGGATTTCCTGTTCGGCCAATCGTTCGCGCAGGGCGGGCAAATTGTCGAGCAGAATGGCCCGAGCGGCCGAGGTCTCGGTTTCTAATTGGGCAGTTAATACGCCTTGCTTCACCACGATTTCGATTCGCAACGAACCAAGCTCCGGCGGGCGCAGTTGCAGATGAATCTCGCCCTCTCGGCTCTGAGCCGACCGGATTGCGCCACTCACTCGCTGAACAAATCGAGCGCGATCGGCTGTGGGGGCAGGCTCGGCCTCCGCAGAAGCGGCAGCCGATGCGGCAACGGAGGTGCCAGTCGACCGTTGCAAAACGCTTGCGTCTTCGCCGCCCGAATGAGCAAGCGGCACCACAGATTCGGGCACAGGAGCGCTTACCGCAACGCTTGGCCGGCTTTCGGTAGCGAGAGTACTCGGCTCGTCTAGTGCTAGTATTTTCCCACTTGGCGGTGCTTCTGTTTTGGTAGCAATCGGTTGAGAATTTGAATCCTGTCGCGTGGGCTTTTCCTGGCCTGACTTTTCCTGGCCCGGTTTTTGATCGCCGGGCGGCGTGAAGTCTTGCTCCTCGGCTTGTGCAGTCTGTTTTGTCGGTTGCTCTTCAGAAGTCGATGGTTCTGCTGGGGTCGTTTGAACCGCTCTCTCGGCGGTTTGGTTTTTTTGACGAACATCGGCTTCGAGTTCACCGGACGGTCGCTCCGGTGTTTTGCTGACCACCTTGGGCTGAACCTCGATGCCCTTCGCAGGATCAATGTCCTTTGCAGTTTTTTCGGTTTGCTGTTGGTTTCGGGTTGGCTCGCCTTTGATGTCTGTCAACACGACCGGTTGTTCGGCCGGTGTGCTACCGTCGGAGTGCTCGTTTTCCTCGGCGTTCGTGTTTTCGTTTGTCGGCTCGGGCTGCTGCAACACAACGACTTCCTCATTTTCCGTTGCAATTTGGACATCGGCCAATGCCACGGCCGAGTTGGAAAGCTCGACTGCGTCTTGCTCGGGCTCTTCTTTGCTGTCGTGATCTTCGTCGGTAGCGACAGCTTCCGTAGCGATCGAGGTTTCCTCTTCTTGCGAAGAGGCGGCATCATGTTGCTCGTCAGCTGAGGTGAGGTCGTTGCCGTCGGTGTCGAGAGGCTCGGCATCCTCCGGTGGGAGCGTCTTGCTTGACGCACGCTCGAGATGGTCCTGGAAAGCAGGACGACCGGAGACCGTAGGCTGAACCAGATCCGTCGTGGAACGGACCGTCGGTGCGAGTTGGAGGACTTGATCGATTGCGGAACTACTCATATTAAACTGCTCGTTTCGTGTTTGGTTTTATCCTTTGGGCGTGCCACACTTTTTAACCCTACTCTCTTCCCTCCTGAAGCTCCCGAAGCTTGCCATCGACAAACGACCTTTCGGGATCGCCTCGGAGCATTCGCTTCTCGATTTCATAAATCATGTCGATTTCTTCCTCGGAGTCGAAAGCGAGTAAAATTTCGGTGCGATTTCGCTTCGGCATATAGTTCAAAAGCAAAATTACGTCGTCCATTCGATCCTCATCAATCATCTTTTTGAGCAAAGGTTTGGCTTGTTTCTTGGCGTTGAGGTTTTGTAGTTGGCCACGAACGCTGACGATGCCCGAATCAATTGCTTCTGCTTTACGTTGTTCTAAGTAGAGCCGAACCTCTTCCTTAAAGTTTTCGTAATGGCCTGAAGCGGCATTGAGTTTTTTGAATCGAGAATCAAATTCGTCAATAAGTTTCTTCAGATCATCCCGTTTTCCTTGACGATTAAGGATTGCCAATTGAACCCGCTCCTGCTGCTGGCCGTACGACATGCCCTCGGGCGGAACATCTTCCTGACCTTCCTCGTACTTCTCAGCAATCTCCTCGAGGTCGATTCCGTGTAGCAAAGAGAGAATCTGAAACATGCGTTCGTCGTCCAGCCTGTCGCTGAAACGGAGATAGCCGAATCCGCCTGCGATCGTGATGACCGTCCCGACGCACAGGTAAGCGACTGCTGGAAATACCATGCGAATGATTGCATTCATGGGCTATGGACCTCCGCTCGCTGGGAGCCGATTTCATCTAGTTCTTTGATTTCTGCTTGTTGCAATTTGTGCCGATGTTCCGCTTTTTGGCGATCTTCGAGCTTGTCCAGAATACGAACCTGAATATCTGCTTCGACGACTGCTTGGCGACGGCGCTCGACTTCGGTGGCCAAAAGTTTGATTTGATCTTGCATGGTGGACTGCTGCATACGCAGGACCGATTGATAGCGTCCCGCCGCGAGCAAGCTATTGACATCGGTTCTCGTGCCAACGATCGCAGCGCGATGAGCAACTTGGAGTTCAAGGAGTTCGTTTTGGACACTTTGCATCTGCTCTTCCAAAAGTTGGACGGCGTGATACGCTTCGGCCAACTTGGATCGCAGCTCGTCGCGACGTGCTTCGCGGAGCTTGCGGAGGGTGGTCAGTCGAAAGCGAAATTTTTTCAAGGTTCAGTCGATTTGATGGTGAAATACTTGACTTATTTTTTTAGTTGGAGTTAGTTCGATTCGTTTCCGCCGGTCAATTGTCGTGCGCATTTTTCTGCTAGTTGGGTGACTGCCTTGCGGACCTCATCGAGCGAAGTCTGCTCGCCCACTTGCTGACGGAGTAAAGCGTTAATTTCGTCTTTCATCGCGACGGCGACGTCGAGTTCGCGGTTGGTTCCTTGGCGGTAGGCGCCGATCGAGAGCAAATCTTCGTTCTCGTTGAGCGTGGCCAGCATTTGTCGCAAAACTCGGGCAGACTGCTGTCCGACAGGGGTTGTGATCTCATTCATCAGCCGGCTAATGCTCGAAAGAACGTCGATCGCGGGGTAGTGCCCGCGTTCGGCTAGGCGGCGCGAAAGCCAGACGTGTCCGTCGAGCAAGCCTCGCATCGTGTCGGCAATCGGCTCGTTTTCGTCATCGCCTTCGACCAAAACCGAGTAGAAGGCGGTGATACTTCCTGCGGTCGTTCGTCCGGCCCGTTCGACCAATTTGGGTAGCAGCGCGAAGACCGAGGGGGGATAGCCGCGGGTGGTGGGGGGTTCGCCTGCGGAGAGGCCGATCTCGCGTTGCGCGAGCGCAAATCGCGTTACCGAGTCCATCACCAGCAGCACATTTTTGCCTGTGTCTCGAAAGTATTCCGCGATGGCAGTCGCCACATAAGCGGCCTGGACTCGTAGCAAGGCCGGTTCGTTACTGGTCGCGGCGACCACCACACTGCGAGCAAGGCCTTGGGGGCCAAGCTGTCGCTGAACGAATTCGTTGACTTCGCGGCCGCGTTCTCCGATCATCGCAATCACCGAGACATCGGCATCCGTGTATCGGCACATCGTTCCGAGCAAGACACTCTTGCCGACGCCGGAGCCGGCAAAAATTCCTAACCGCTGACCTTGACCGCAAGTCAGTAGCCCGTCGATCGCTTTGACGCCGGTCGCCAGGGGGGCGTTAATAGGGGGGCGCTGGGTCGGTGAAATCTGTTCGCCCGCCATCGAACGTCGCTCGTAAAGCATCGGCTGGGGCCGACCATCGATGCACTGGCCTCGCGCATCGACCACACGGCCAAGGAGTCCTTCGCCGACGCGAACGGTACGTGTGCTACGGAGCAATTTGACTGGGCTGCCGCGACGAATGCCATCAAGATTACTCAGCGGCATCACCAAGGTTTGCTTGTCACGAAAACCAACCACCTCAGCTTCGATGCCGTCGCCCGATTGCCGCTCGATGGAAACGAGCGCACCGACCGGCGCAGGAAAATCGGCAACCGCCGCCGTAAGGCCCACGGTTTGCGCAACGCTACCCGTAAGACCCGTTAGGGTTGCGTTGTCCAAGTAGGTTGGGAGTTCGGTCAACATGGGTTTACTGCACGTCCTAAAACTGTTTGGTTGTTCTGACTTTTCTAGCCGCTGGAAACCTCCAGCCCGGTTCTGGATTAGGCTCTTATTCAAGTTCTTGGGCAATGCGTGCTAGTTGGGTTTCGATCTGCTGATCGATCGAGCCAAATTGGGTCTCTATGCGACAGCCGCCAAGGGAGATCGATTCGTCGGCGACTACCTGGGTCGGAGCCGCCGGATGAAAAACTTCGGCCAGTCGACTGATTTGGCTACTAAGAGTTTCGTGATCGGTCGGATGCAGGTGAACCGTAATCTCGGCAGCACCGGCAGAGAGACGAAGGGCTTCTTCGACCCACTGTTGCGAGATTTCTGGTTGGCTCTTCAGCTCTTGTCGTATGATTCGCGTTGCCATGGCGCAGGCCAACTGGATGGCCGAGGTTTCCCAGTGGGCGAGCCATTCCTGCCGGGAATCTTTGATCTGCTCGACTGCCGAGGCCAAAGCGGGCGTAAGCGTGGTCATTTGTTTGGCAACTTTTTCGTCGAGGATTTTTTCGATCGCTGCTTCAGCTGCCTTGCGACCCGCTTCTTCCGCCTGGCTGCGAATTCGGTCGGACTCTTGTTGGGCTTCTTGGATTATTTTTCTCGCCTCAGCCCGCACGTCCCCTAGGTAGTCGTCTGCTTGGTCTTCTAGATCAGACAGGTCGTAGGCCACCCCGCGCAGGGCGTTGCCCGACTGGTGTTGCAGCGATTCTTGTTTGATAATCGTGGCCATTTTTGAGTCGTTAGTTGTTCGTGGTTCGTTGGTTTGCACTTTGCAACAGTTGTTGTTGGGCAGCGAGGATGTCGCTCAGGCGCGTTGGGCCAATATCTCGCAACTGGCTTCGCAGTTTGGTTGCCTGACGGCGTGGGAGTCCTCGCAGGATGCGCTTCATCAACGTTTCGCTTGCGCCGGCTAGAGCCAACATGACGACTTGTCGATCAGCTTGGCTTAAGGTGGCCATCAGCGTAGCGTCGTCTAGTTGGTCTAACTCTTGTTGAGGGTTGGCGGATGGCAGTGGTTTTTGTAGGGGGATGTTTTGCTTGACCTGCTTAGGAAGTTCGGGCTCGGGGACGAGCCGGCTCGCTCGGGGTACAGGGGCAGGGGAGGGGAGGGGGTTTGGTTTTTTCGTTAGCCGGCCGGCGAGGTCGGGATTGCTGCTTCGTAGTTGCGTCAGCACGGTTTGACGTTGGGTTTCGGGCGTACTCGAGAGAATTCGCTCAACAAGACCCAAGCCGACGGCCATACGTTGTCGCTGTTGCCGATGCTGATCAATCCATTGCCCAAGTTGCGACTCGATGACTCGCACCGCTTGTTCGTCTACCGAATCGCAATTGGCCATTCTTGTGAGGACTTCGGCCCCGACGCGTGGCGAGAACTGGGAAAGCAAATCGGCGGCGATTGAAGGATTCAGACGGGAAAGCACTATTGAAATCGTCTGCGGGTGTTCGACTGAGAGCATACTGACTACGGTAGCCGCTTCCTCTTTGCTGAGGGTGTCTGGAAGGCTTTCGGCAATGGATTCTTCGGCGACGACCGGATCGGCAGCCCGCAAATCCTGTTCCTCGAAACGGGCCAACAGCGAGGCATCGAGCTCGACGCCATCCACTTGGGTGGGGTGCTGGATTGAGGTGCTCTGGGCCCCCGTGTTCTTTGTCTCTGCGCTCTGCCGAAACCGGGCGACGATCTCGTCTCGTTCGTCGGGGTCGATGGCCCCCAATTGTTTCAGAGCCATGCGTACCGCTTCCGCATCGGCGGTCGGCATGCTGGTCACGAGACGCTCGGCCAATTGGTCGTCGAGCGAAGCGACCAGGATGGCGGCTTCTCGCAGTCTTTGTTGTCGGCTGTGGAAAACTTCGGTGCTCATAAATTTTATCCAGCGTTACTAATCCAATTGCGAAGTATCATCGCGGCCGCGTCGGGGTCTTCGCGGACAATCTCGGTTAGATCGTCTTTCAGATTTGGCCCCTTAGCCAGCCGCAACTTGGTTCGGCCCTCTTCCTTGGCCTCGCCTTCCGAGGCTCCAGGCGAGGCTTCTTCGCCAGGACCAGGCTGAAGTGCTAACGTGGCTGCATTGATTGCGGTTGCAGGCTCCGAGGGCGGGATGGACTTGACCATCGAACGGAGCATCACGAGGCTGAACATGGCAAGCAGCGCCATGGTCACGGTGCTAAAGTTCTGGCCAGCCCAACCTAGAAATTGATTTGCAGTCGAAGGAGGCTCAACCGCTTCGGGAGTGAGCGATTCAAGAAAGGTGATGGCTACGTCGTTGAGCACGTTCTTGGCCAATTCTCGAGGCAACAAGGGAACAACGAGAGCTGTTATTTCATCGGACAAAGGCCCTTTCAATGGCTCTAACTGCGTCTGAATGTCGTTAGGCAAGGGTTGATCGACATCGTTGCCTTTCTTTCGTTCCCGTTCTTTCCACACACTCAGGAGATAGTTGCTGGGAATCGAAATGGCTACGCGAACATTTTTCGGAGTCAGACCGGTTTCCCGAAAAGTTTCTTCCCTCGTAGGAATGAAGTTGTCGGAATCCAAAGTCGCGGTCACATTTTTGTTCTTGATCGTTACTTCAGGTGCCTGATCGTCGCCTCGCGTCGGGCCTTGAGCCGTTAAACCAACACGACCGTTGTTGTTGATCTCGGAAGTCTCTTGTTCGGTATCTTGGCTCGATTCACGGCGGGCAACCGATTCGCCGTTGGGCTCGATCGATCGTGTAGTCCGGTCGACCATCGTGTCGAGTTCGGCGGTCACCTGAACAACCAAGCCTGGGATATTTCGCAGCAGGCTTTCGATGTTCGACTGGATATGTCGTTCGTAGGTAATCCGTTTTTGGAAGTAGGGGTCGTCAAACGCCTCGGGAGATATTTCTCCATTGGCATTATAAAACGAGCCATCCGCCAAATTGGTAACCGTGACTTGGTCGGGGCTTAGGTGCGCGATTCCGCTGGCGACTGCCTTTTTGATCATCTTGGCGCGGCGCGGGTCGATCGTCTCGCCCAGCGTCGGGCGAACGCTGACCGTCGCCGTCGCCATTGAGGTTCCCGAAATGCCTCGGGGTTTGGTGACATCATAAATCACCTGGGCGTCGTCGATACCGTCCATTTCGCGGATCATCATCGAAAATTGTTGTTCGCGAGCCGCTTTCATGCGCTGCCGACGCGTTTCTTTATCGGTGAAAGGACTCAGGTCGAGAGCGTCTTCTAGCAATGTGTGGAAATTGGGCGGCAGAGCACCCGCATCGGCAACCGCAGCGAGATACTCCGCCTTGTTGCCACGCGGGACGCGAATTCGATTGCCGACCCGTTCGTAGCCCGACAGTCTGGCTTGGGCGATCGCCGCTTCGGCAGCGTCGACGTCTCTGCTCGGGAGAAATTCGCCATTGAACAGAAAGTCGTCAGGACTGGCCGACTGTTGCTGAACCAAATAGCCAAGGCTCACCGCAATCACGCCCGTCAACAGCAGCGCCGTCACGCGCGCCGCAGGAGTCATCGAGAGCAGGAGATCGCGAACCTGACCTACAGCTTGGTTGAAGAAATCCATCCGTGTCTTGTCTCCTCCGGCGATCTGTCAGATCGCGGCTATTTCGTAAACTCTAAACTCTCGTCTCTAAACTCTGATGTCTTTTACTTCTTGGTAAACTTGCATCATCTTATTTCGCATTTGCATCATCAATCGAAATGCGAGGTCTGCTTTCTGGACCGCGGTCATGACCTCGGCCGGGTTGACGTCGCCGCCAGTCATCAAGGTCTCGACAGCCTGCTCGGCCTGTTGCTGCATCGAATTCACATCCTGAATGGAATCAAGCAGCATGTCCTTGAAGGAACCGGCTCCCGAGGCCGCATTGGTGTTGGGAGCCTGGGGCAAAGCCGTGGTGGCAGCTTGGAGTGTGTTGTTGATCGTGTTCATGGCGACGTCCTTGGACGGTCGTCGGCGTTGGCCCCCCAACGCTTAGTGTTACGTCAACTTGTGCGACAACCTTTTCTGTTTGGTGGTTTGAGTAGTTTGTTGAAGGAACCGCTTGGCAACGGCCGCTAACGGTCGATCGTGGGTTAGGCTAGGATTTGTAAGGTTCGTTGGCCGAGGTCTTTGGTGATTTCAATCACGCCAATGTTGGCTTCGTAGGCACGGGTGGCTTCCAACGCATCGACAAACTCGGTCGTCATGTCGATGTTTGGATAGGCGACCATCCCGTCGGCGTTGGCGTCGGGATGCCCTGGCATATGTTTCATGTTGGGTTCGACGCGAGCGTATTCGACACTTGCGACCCGAACTCCCTGACCGCCCGCGGGCGTCGAGACACGGTTATCGGCTTCAAACGTGACATAACGAGGCGTGTAGGGCACCGCTTCGCCTTGTTCGTTGCGCGTGGTTGACATATTTGCCAAGTTCGACGAGATCACATCAAGCCGCGTTCGCTGGGCAACCAATGCGCTCGTGCTGATATCTAATGCGCTAAACATGATTTCATTGCTCCTGCTACTTTTACGGTCGTTCGGTGACAGCAGCCCTAAGCAGACGGAATTGTGATACCATCAAACTGAGTGCCATATTGTGTTGTGCTTGGTTTTTGCTGATTTCAGCTACTTGTTTTTCAATGCTGATGTCGCTGTTGTCGTGGAAAAGAATGCTCTTCATGGATTCGCGGACTTTATCCATACCATCGTGACCTGTGGCGGTTGTTCGACCGGCCAATTCGGCGTTGATGGCATACGTGGGGGAGATGTCGGCTTGCCGACGGGCTTCAACGGCTTCCTTCAGTCGATTTTGAAACTCTACGGGCGACAGATCCCGAGTCTTGTACCCGGGTGTGTTCAAATTGGCAATATTGCCCGCCAAGATTCCATGTCGAGCTTGGGTGAAATTCACCGTCTGCTCGAGTACCGGGATCGTTGACGAATTGAATAACGAAGACAGCATCATTTTCCTTTGGCTCTTGCTTGCTCGATAATCAAACTTGCTTCAGCAACTTGTGTACCAATCCTTTTTTCAGCGTCCTACCTAATTTACGCAGCCTTTTTTCTCGGCAAAGCGGCAAAAAGTGCCGGTTCGATCGGCAATTCTTGCCGAGGGTTGGTCTCGAGGGGGCCAAAACTTTTCGACCGAGGTGCGTAGCCATAGCCGCGCAACTTTCCGCTGAGGGTTCGCACGCCAATTCCCAACGCCTTGGCTGTCTTGGCTCGATGCCCATGGAAATGTTCCAAAGTGGCAACGATCATTTGTCTTTCTAAGTTTTCGAGACTCGTGCCGACGGGTAGCGAAGCCTCGGACGCAGGCGATTGCGCCTCTTCGGGTTGTTGCAACCAAGGACGTAGTTCGCCGGCGATAATAGGTTTTCCGTCGTTGAGCACGCAGGCTCGGGTGATGATATTTTCCAGTTCTCGCACATTTCCCGGCCAGTAGTAGGAGGCGAAGAGCTGGCGAACCTCGGTATCGAGCGTGCAGACAGGCCGATCGAGTCGTTTCGCGGCACGACATAAAAAGTGGTCGGCAAGCAGTTGGACGTCGTCACCCCGGTCGCGAAGTGGCGGAATCACCAAGGGAATGACAGCCAGTCGATAGTAAAGGTCCTGACGAAATCGGTTCTGGGCGACTTCTTCGTTCAAATCGCGATTCGTGCTCGCAACGATGCGAACATTGGCCGTGCGAGTTTCACTACATCCGACCCGCTCGAAGGTTTTTTCCTGCAATACCCGCAGCAGCTTGGCTTGCAGCGAGAGATCGATCTCGGTCACTTCGTCCAGCAGGATCGTCCCGGCGTCTGCCATTTCAAAACGGCCCACGCGATCCTCGTCGGCGCCGGTAAATGCACCTCGCCGGTGGCCAAACAGTTCGCTTTCGGTGAGCTGCGAAGAAAGCGAAGGGCAATTGAGGCTCACCAGCGGGCCGGCGCTACGTCGGCTCCGGGCGTGGAGGGCGCGTGCGACAAGTTCTTTGCCGGTGCCACTTTCGCCAGAAATCAGTACGGTTTCGTCGGTCGGGGCCACTTGGGCAATCCGTGTGCGAAGCTCTTGCATCGCACGACTCTCGCCGATCATCCCGAAGTTGTCCGATTCTCCGAGAGAAGCTGCCGCAGTTGTAGTCGCCCCTTCAGAAGCCAAGGCCTCAGGAACCAAAAGTCGGCCACGCTGCATCGCTCCGGCAACGAGTTCTTCGAGCTGGGCTACGTTGAATGGTTTTTCGAGGTAGTCGAACGCGCCATGGCGCATCGCCTCGACAGCCGAGGTGATCGTCGCATGGGCAGTGAACATCAATACTTGAACGACAAGACGGCGCTTGCTGATTTGCCGGATGAACTCGAGCCCATCCATGCCTGGCATTTGCAGGTCGGTGATTACGACATCGAAAGTTTCGCCTTCCAATCGGGGTAGCGCCTCGACGGCACTCGCTGAGCCCACAACTTCGTAGCCGGCCTGACGCAGCACATCGGCAACCGAATTACGTGCTGCGGCGTGGTCGTCGACCACCAGCACTCGTCCCAGATGATTTGTGTTTTGATTGCGACTCATGCGGCAGCCCTCATGGCGGGGCGTGGTATCGTGATTGTAAAGGCAGCTCCACCTTCGGGACAATTGGCCGCGGTGACTTGGCCGCCATGCGTCTCGGCGATACGGTGGACGATGGCGAGCCCCAACCCGGTGCCACCTGCCTTGGTGGTAAAGAATGGCTCGAAAACTTGTTCCAATTGTTCGTTCTGAAGACCTGGCCCGCTGTCGGCCACCTCGAGCTCAAAACCTTGAGGACCATGGAACGAGGTGATCACCAATTCGCCGCCCTCAGACATGACATCGATCGCGTTGAGTACGAGATTGAGGATGGCTCGGCGAAGCATTTCTCGATCGGCGCTGACTCGAGTTTCCGGCGAAACATCGGCAAGTACGCGAATCGACTGGGCATCAAGTTGTGGGCCCATCGCTTCGCAAACTTCGTTCACGAGATCGCGAGCGGAAAACGAATTCCATTGGGGTTCACGATGCGACGTAAAATTCAGGAGATCGTTCACGGTACTGTCCAGGGCGGTAAACCCTGCCTCGACCTTGTTCAAAATATCCATGCTGCCGGGATCGCTTTCCAGACGGCGCTTCAGAAGGCTCATGTACAGGGTAACCGGCACGAGGCTGTTGCGAACTTCGTGAGCGACATGGGAAGCCATACGCCCCAAGTCGGCCAATCGATTTTGCAGTGCCAGTTCTCGATTTTTTTCTTCCAATTCGTCGGTGAGCCGACCGACCTCGGCTTGCAGCACCTCGTGAGTTGCTTGCAGTCGCACCGTCGCATCATGCCAGGCGGCAAGCACGGTTTCTAAGCTGGCATTTTCATTGAGCGGGGTCGATTCCACTGGATCGCTAAAGACCTGCGGATCGGTGTCGACGGTTGGCGTCGGATCGAAAATGCGAATTGAGTTATCCATGTTACTAGCAGTCAATTTCGTTGTATGGTGCGAAGGTTTTTAATAGCCACAAAAACGCAAAAAATTGGCTGTTCCAGATTCGAGTAAGAATACAAATCAACTCCTATTACTTTTTGTGCTTCTTCGTGTTTTTTGTGGCGATCTTTTCAAACCTCGGAGTGGAGGTCGAGTTGTTGTTGGCCTACGGCATCGATATTGGCTTGGGTACTAATAGGCTTCGTGTGCGGGCCTTGAAACGTGCTTCTCTGTTGTGCTTGATAGGCACTGCGAGCGGTACTGGCTGCCTGAGCTGCTTGCAACTGACTAGCAACCTGATCGCGGCGAAGGGTCATTTGTTTTTCGTTGTGCTGTTCTAGCTGCATGACTTCGTCCAGCAGTTGGCGACATTGGTCTGCTTGTTCGGCACACGTCTGGCGAGCTTCTTCGGTGGGCCAAGCCCGCGCTTCTGCGTTTTGCTCGTGAAAGGGGTTGAGTTCCTGTTCAATGGCTTGCACGGCGGCGATCAATTGGTTCTTTGCTCCCAGCAAACGGAGCAGGGGGGCCATGTCGCCTTGGGCGATCAGCTCGGCCTGTTTGTGGCCCAAATTACGTAGTTGCAGCAAGCATCGATGCCGCTTCGTAATCAAGTCTGCCAGGCGGTCGGTAGTGAGTTCGGTTACGGTCATGATTTGGGGTGTTGGGTTACTCCGGCGATCTGTCAGATCGCGGCTAATTTTAATCTCTGGCTTTTCTTTCAAGCTACCACTTGCTCATTTCCTTGAGCAGCAAATTCCATTGCTGCCGATTGAAATTGGTTGCCAGTTTGAAGTCGGTATCCGTCGGTAACGTATCTAACATCAATTTTGCTTGTTCGATGGTGCCTCTCGCTTTAACGGGTTGATTCAAACGGCTCCAACAATTGGCAATATGGACAAAGCTTTCCAGTACAAAGGGTTCGTTTTGATACAAAGTTGAAACATTGGAGTACGCCTTACGAGCTTCTTCGTAGCGTTTCAATTGAAACAGCACCGATCCTTGCATCATGTAGCAGTTGCGCAGTAAGGCCCGTCGAAGATCGCTGCCTTCCTCTTGACCGACATCCAAGGAAATCATTCGCTGGACGACTAGGTAGTATTGCAGGGCCGCTTCAAGATTTTGGTCTCTCAGCTTGCGGTTTTTTTGACGCTCGTTCTCAGTCTTTGCTTCCCGAATTTTTTTGGCAGGCTTCTCTGCTGCACTATGGTACGAACGGGCAATGATATACCGGCTGAGAATTGCTTGCGGAGCTTCTGGGTAGCGTAGAATAGCCTCGTCGAGTTCTTTGATCGCCTCTTCAAACCGTCCCAAGTCGTGATAAAGTTCTCCGATTGCGAACAGCGAGTCGCGCCATTCGGGGCTGCTTGGTTTGAGTCCTTCGTCCCTTTTGTTGGTGAGTAGTAGCTTCTCAGCCTTTTCGTGGTTGCCAATCTGTCGATAGGCCCGTACACAATCGAGACGAGCCTGATAAACGTCGGCATCACGAGGATGCATTTCGATGCACTCCTCGAACGAAGCGATTGCTTTTTCGGTCTGGTTGCTCGCCAACAGCGACTGCCCTAGTCGCAGCAGGGCGCGCGCCTTATGGCTACGCGCCTCATGATGCAAGTACTCTTCTAAAACGCTCGCAGCGTGAGTGTAACTTTGTCCTTGGTAGTAGTTTTCAGCAGAGGTCCACAGATCCTCGGGGAACTCACGGGTTGCAAATCTCAGCTTTGCCAAAATTTCAAAGTCTCGGCCGGCAGCTCGGAGGTGATATCGCCCCCTTTTAGAGATTTCCTCTCCATGTCGGTCACTCACTCGCGAGGCTTGCTCTATTTCTGAGGTTCCCCACATTTGGTGAGTCCTGCCTCGCAGTTCCGTCACTTCGACCTGATCGAAAACTGGCGGAAACTGGTTGAGTAGGGTCATGGCATGTTCGAATTGCTCCTGTTCGACAAAATAGGCGTGGGCATGAAGCAGATGCTTTCGCAGTTTCGAAAGTGGCAGCAAGCGATTGACATACGACAACGGCTCGCCCACCGCTTCCAAAACCGACCGATAGTCGGCCAGGGCGAGCTTGGTATTTCCTCGTACCCTCTCCAAGTCGCCCTTGGTTAGCGTGGCAACGATACTTTCCGAAGTGTCGCCAAACAGCTTGCCGATGCGGTCGTATTTGTCGATGGCAGCGGGGATGTCTCCCGAGAGTTCCTTGCACCGGCCGATCCAGTACATCGCCTGTCGGGTCAGTTCGCCATTGAGCGGATCTTGACGCTGCGCCTCGCGCAGATCCTCGATTGCCTGATGGATTCGGTCGGCTCGGTCCTTGCTCCCCTTCGGCAATTGCTCGGCTACCGAAAGCTCGAGTTGTCCTGAGATGCTCAGCGCAAGAGCCTGCAAGGTTTTGTTTTCTTTTGCTAGGTTTTCTCTTACCGAAGTGAGTACGGTACGCGATTCTTCGGTTTTTCCAAGCTGCCTCAGAATATCCACTTGCGTGATCTGAGCCATCGTCCGACGTTTTTCGACCAGAGAGTCGTCGCTCAGCAGCGATTGGTTGTACTTGAGTGCCGACTCCAAGTCGGGTTCCGGAATTCCTAGATAGGCTTCGGACAGGAGGGCATGGATTTCTGTGATTGGCATCTGGGGGTCGTCCAGCAACTCTTTCAGTACGTCGATTCCTGCCTGGGGTTGATTTCCGCGGATGAGGCTTTGCCCCAAGAGAAAGTTCAACTGGCCATCTCGTACCGGCGGCACGTCAAGCGAACGTGCTTTTTGCAAGTAACGGGCAGCCACGAGATGCATTGCCCGCCTACGATCAGCAGACCATTCCAGATCCGCCTCTGCAGCTTTGACGGCTCCTAACACAAATAACGAGCCACCTAGTCCGTAGGGCTCGTCCTTCTTTTTCTGCATCCGTCCGACGATGCTGCGAGCTTCTTCGAAGTTCTCGTTGTCCATCGCTTCTAGAGCTCGAGCGAGGGTTGCTAGGTTTTCGTCGCCAACCGCCAGATGCGCCAGATAACTCCATGCCGTAAATGTTCCGCCCAAAGCAACAAACGCGAGTGAACCTACGAGCGCCATGCGCAACCGACTCACTCTCGCCCAATGGACGAGGCGATCGAGACGACCTTGGCCTTTTGCTGCTTTTTCGGCAGTGGCTTTTTCGTCGGTTGGTGTTGAGTCGTCGGCCATTTCCGTATGCGCACAAAGGAGAAGCAAAGGAAGAAGAGGGGAGGGCTTGTAGCGAAAAAAGCCTGCTGTCGTCAATCCCAGCAGAGGCAAAAGAATGGCCGCGACAAAAGAAAAATAGCCGCGATTTGACAAATCGTCGGAGTACCCCGGTGATCTGTCAGATTGCGGCTATGGGCGCAAGCGTGAAATGCGAGAATGCTAGCTAGCCGAGGCGACTGGTACCGGGCAAACCCGTTCCATGATCCAGTGGTCGACGTCCGATAGCATGGTCGTGGTCAATTCATCACCGGCCGGATAGAGTCGCAATGAAAGCGAAGAGCCGGCAAAGTGTAACAGTCGCACGTTTTCCATCACGTGACTGAGAGAATACTTGTCCTGATCTGGGGAGACGGACAGCAGCAGAGGCAGTTTTCGAGCTTCGGTGATTCGCTTGAGTGGACTTTCTCCCGTTGGCATGGGCCCGCCCAGGGAGATCGCGCCGGCAAACTGATCGGGATGCTCTAGCCCCAGCCGAAGCGCCATCGTGCCTCCCTCGGCAACTCCAGCAACAAAAATCCTCTCCGGATGGATACGAAAACGATCCTGAGCCATGTCGATGCAATGTTTGACCCGCTCGTAAGCTTCGGCAATCGATCGGGACGACTGCTCCCACTGAAAAGCCCCGCGACGCCCCTCGGTTTGAATGGTTCCACGCGGTGCCACGGCAACATAGTTGCGAACACTGACCAATGGCATCACCTCTCGCAACTCCTGCTCATTGCTGGAATGCCCGTGCAGCCAAACGATTAGGGGATAGGAGTAGCCTTGCTCGTAGTGAATAGGGGCGAACAGGCAATGAGATACCCCCGCACAGCGCAAGTCGCTCTGCGGAGAAATTTCAAGCTCGCCTAACCAATCAAAATTACTAGGGGAAGAGAGCGAGGGCAGAACAGCTTCGGCAGGCAACGGCGAACGATTCATAATGCGAGGGGGAGCAGAAAAGTTGCGACGGACTGGGCCAATAAAAAGCTACGCCTGCGCCATTGCAACTCGACATCACTTCCGTGACAAACGACCAAGCACTCGCCAGCAATGCTATCAAAAAGCCTACTGGAAGGCGTGAGACACATTCTTTATCTCAAACGTGCAATACAATTGGCCGTCGAATGGCGTAACGTCTGGGGGTTGTAAACCAGCCACAGAAGGATGTCAACGCCATGCCCCACATTTAGGCAGATCGCCGCCAATGCTAGCACGGGTGGCGGATTTTTCCGTCCGCAATCCGAATTCCACAATCCAAATTCCACAATCCGCAATCCGCAATCATAGAAGGCCTGCCATTGTCGCGACGAGCTCCTTGACCGCATCGACGCTCTTCTGAAAGGCGACCCGTTCGTCGTCGGTCAACGTCAATTCAACAATTCGTTCGACGCCACCCGATCCGAGCACGACGGGAACCCCTACGTAGTATCCGCCGACGCTATATTCTTTGTCGCAGAGAGCTGCACAAGGAATCAGCCGTTTTTTGTCGCGGACAATCGCTTCGACCATCTGCGTCGTCGCTGCGGCCGGAGCGTAGTAGGCGCTGCCCGTTTTTAGGAGGCTCACAATTTCGGCACCCCCTTTTCGGGTTCGGTCGACAATCTCTTCGAGCCGGGCCGAGTCGATCAATTGC
This sequence comes from Planctomycetota bacterium, assembly GCA_013151315.1. Taxonomy (GTDB): domain Bacteria; phylum Planctomycetota; class Planctomycetia; order Pirellulales; family Lacipirellulaceae; genus Bythopirellula. The sequence continues at coordinate 20,032 of JAADIN010000067.1, forward strand.
AACACGGGGATTCCTCCGACCGAAGTGCAGCTGGGGATCGGAACCATCGTGTCGCCGTGGCCGCCCATCAACAGGGCTGAAACATCCTCGACGCTGACGCCCAATTCCATGGCTAAGAAAGTTCGATAGCGGGCCGTGTCGAGGACACCCGCTTGGCCGATCACTCGCGCCGAGGGGAAGCCCGTAACTTGCAATGCACGCTGTACCATCGCATCAAGCGGGTTGCTCACCACAATGACAACAGCGTCTTTGCTCGTTTTTTTGATCTCTTCGCAAACGCTCGTCATGATTTTGGCGTTGGTGGCGAGCAGATCGTCGCGGCTCATTCCTGGCTTCCGCGGTATGCCGGCCGTGATGACGACGACGTCGCTTCCCGCCGTGTCGTCATAGTTGGTCGTGCCAACGATATTCGAATCGAATCCCACGACTGGCGAGGCTTGCATGAGGTCAAGCGCTTTGCCTTTGGGCATGTCTTCGGTTTGGGGGATGTCGAGCAGGACAATATCGCCCAGTTCGGCAGCAGCGCACCAGTGTGCAGTCGTCGCTCCTACATTTCCAGCACCAATAATACTGATCTTGGCACGCCGCATGGTTTGGAATCCTTCGTTGGTTGAGAGGTTGGGAATTTATTAGCCGAAAGCCTCTATCACCGTAGCCTAGAGCATCGTTTAGGGGAAGGAGCTTGGCATGGGAAATACAAGCACGACGCGCAAGCGAGTGTGTCCGTCCCAAGGCGCAGGAAAACACACTCGCTTGCGCGTCGTGCTTGTAGGCTTCAGCGGAGCTTCGTCGCTGGATCGTCGAGCCAAGCGAATCGCTTCAACGCAGCTCGCATTCCGGCCACGAGCTCTGAGGCAGATTGACGGCCTACCAACCGATTCAGCACCTGCCCTCGGGACGAGACAAACTGGATGGTCGGGTAACCCGAGACCGAGAATTGTTCGCAAACCTCTTTTTCGCGGTCTGCATCGACGAGTACGCAGACAAAATTTCCCGCCATCTGGGCAACTTCGGGATCGACAAATGCCGTTTCTTCCATCTCGTGACAATAGGTACACCAGTCGGCGGTGAAGAAGAGCAGGCAGGGCAGCCCTTTTTCTGTTGCTAGGTCGCGGCCCGCTTCAACCTCGTTGACAAAGAGTAGCTCGCCTCGCTGGGTAAGCAGTTTTGATTGAACGCCTGCAAGGGCGGTCAAGGAGGCAGCATTTTGCTCGGCTCGCTGGCAGCCCGAGACTGCTAGCGCCAGCACGACAAGAAAAGTCATGACCAACGATGAAACGCGAACCAAGGCAAATTGCCCGTATTCGACCCCTTGAGATTGCTGGTACTGCTGGTCGTTCGACATTTAGACTTCTCTCGTCATTATAAGAGCCCACTCTTCAATGCACTCTGCGGGAATTGTGAGAGCGGGCTGGACACTTAGCGGAGCCTTCCCTACGATCCGGCCCTCTCATCTACCCCTTTTCTTTTCGACAGTCGGAGGCCACGATGGCTTCAGAGGTGTCGGGCATGGCGGGCTTGCTCCGTCGTGGCCAGGATCTCATTTTGCCGATTGCCATGGTTGCCAGCGTGCTGGTGATCTTGGTGCCCCTACCGCCGTCTCTCATGGACGTGCTGTTGGCTGGAAATATCACGATCGCGGTGATCGTGCTGTTGACCACTATCTATGTGCGCTCACCGCTTGAGTTCAGCATCTTTCCGGCACTATTGCTTGCCACGACCCTGGCGAGGCTTGTGCTGAACGTCGCCACCACGCGGCTGATTCTTACTCGCGCTGCGACCGACAAGCTCGAGGCCGCCGGCGGAGTGATCACGGCATTTGCCGACTTTGTAGCAGGCGATAAGGTCGTCGTCGGGCTCATTATCTTTATCATTATCGTGGTGATCCAGTTTGTCGTGATTACCAAGGGTGCCACACGGATCAGCGAAGTCGCGGCCCGATTTGCCTTAGATGGAATGCCCGGCAAGCAAATGGCGATCGACGCCGACCTCAATGCCGGCATCATCGACGAACACGAAGCGCGGGAACGCCGCGAAGAGATTACCCAGCAGGCTGACTTCTACGGGGCCATGGATGGTGCCAGCAAGTTTGTCCGAGGCGATGCCATTGCCGGGATTGTCATCACGGTGATCAACATTTTGGGCGGCCTGTTCATCGGCATGGTCGAATACGATATGCCTCTTATGGAAGCCGGCGCGTTGTTCACCCGGCTCACCATCGGAGACGGCTTGGTAAGCCAGGTGCCAGCGTTTTTGGTTTCGCTCGCCGCCGGCCTCTTGGTCACTCGCAGCACTCGCAAATCTAATTTGCCACAGGAATTTATCAGCCAGCTCTTCTCTCGCCCGCAAGCGATGGCCATTGCGGGCGGTTTTCTGGCCGTGTTGATCACCACCGACTTGCCACGCATGCCGCTAATGATCCTCTGCGGAGCTTGCCTGGGAATATCGCGACTCCTAGTACAAAAAGAAGCCCGCGAACTTTCCGAACAAGAGCAAGTCGAAAAACAGGAGCCCGAGACCGAAGAGCGGATCGAGGATTTCCTGACCGTCGACCCCATGGAAGTCGAAGTCGGCGTCGGACTTATTCGACTGGCCGATCCCAAACGGGGCGGCGATCTGCTTGAACGGGTCCAACGAGTCCGTCAGGGCGTTGCCAGCGAGATCGGCATCATCATGCCGAAGGTTCGCATTCGCGATAACATGCGACTCGATCCCAATGAATACCGGATCAAAATCGCCGACATGCCGGTCGCGCAAGACGCAATCGAACCGGGGCACCTGTTGGCAATCGACTCGGGAATGACGACCGGGAAAATCGATGGTCTCCCAACCAAAGACCCGGCTTTTGGCACCGAAGCCCTCTGGATCATTCCCGCCTTGCAAGACCAAGCCGAAATTCTTGGCTACACCGTCGTCGAGCCGGGTGCCGTGTTGGCGACGCATCTTACCGAAATTTGTCGTCGCCACGCCGACGAAATTCTCTCGCGCGACGCGACCAAGCATCTCATCGACGAACTGAAACAAACGCAACCGGCAGTCGTCGATGAGTTGATCCCCAGCGCGATGTCGCTGGCCGAAGTGCAGGGCGTACTGCAAATACTGCTTCGCGAGCAGGTCTCGATACGGCAGTTGGCGCTCATCCTCGAAACTCTGGGCGACTACGCTGGGCGTACCAAAGATCCAGTCTTGCTCACCGAGTATGTGCGACACCGCTTGGCACGTCAGATTTGCACTCGTTATCGCAACGACGAAGGACAACTGCATGTCATCGCGCTCGACCCGGCGATGGAGGACCGGATTCGAGCCGGTTTCGAACACACCGACCGCGGGCTAATCATCCGCATGTCGCCGCAAGCGATCGAGGCGACCTGCAAATCGATTTCCGACGAAGTCCTCAAGCTCACCACCGCCCATCACACGCCGATCGTCTTGGTAAGCCCTCAGACGAGAGCAGCACTCAAGCAGATCGTCGAAAACCACCTCCCCCAATTGGTCGTCATGAGTTTCAACGAGGTCACACGCGACACGCAAATCGTAACCCTCGGCATGGCAAGCGATTCGTAAGCAATGTAGTTAGCGCCGTCGGCCACGACGGACCCCCAAAACAAGCGTCACCACCAAAAAAACTATGCAAATCAAAACCTTTCGCGCCAAAACCATGCAACAAGCCCTCAACCTCGTTCGCCGCGAGCTAGGTCCCGAGGCCACGGTATTGCACACGCGTGAGCTCAACAGCGGCCTGATAAGTCGCTACCTCAAAGGCAGAGAATACGAGATCGCCGCTTCGACCGAAGTCCGCGTCCCCGCTCGCCTGCCGCAAGCAGTGACATACGAAGCGTCTCCCTCGAGCCTTCCTACGCCAGCTTTCGAAACCGACTATCGCAGCAAGTATCGCGATGATTTTCAGGAACGAAGTTTTCAGCAGCCGAACGAAGGCCTCGAAGAGTTGCATTCGCTTGCCGAAAGACTCCGCTATAGGGCTAGTGCTAGGCCGCCAAGCCAAGTCCCCGATGCGATCTTTCAAGTGTACACCGACATGATCGAATCGGATGTTGAGGAAAGCATCGCCCAGGAGTTGATGAAACACTTGCAAAGCGAAACGGGGATAAATACCCATAGCTCCGATGCCCTGCAAACGGAACTTGCCCGGATGCTGCAGAACGAATTGACGGTCACGGGGCCTATCAATGTCGAAGCAGGGCAGGGGCGTGTTGTTGCTTTGGTAGGGCCCACGGGCGTCGGCAAAACTACGACTATCGCCAAGCTTGCCGCAAACTTTCGGCTCCGTGAAAACCGGCGCGTTGGACTCATCACGGTCGACACCTATCGCATCGCAGCCGTCGAGCAGCTTCGCACCTATGCCGAGATCATCGATCTGCCAATGGAAGTCGTCAGCACGCCGCGCGAAATGCGTGATGCCATCGCGCGAATGCGAGACTTCGATCTGGTACTCATGGATACCGCGGGCCGCAGTCCTCGTGATGAGGTCAAAATCCAGGAACTCAAATCGATGCTTGCCGAGGCCGAGCCGGCAGAAATTCACTTGGTACTCAGCGCCGTCGGTGGCGCGAAGAGCCTCAAGACAACGGCCGAGCGTTTCGCCGCGGTGGGAACGACTTCGCTACTGATTACCAAACTCGACGAAGCAACCTGCCTCGGCAACCTGCTCTCAGTAACTCGCAGCAGCGGCTTGCCAATCAGCTACCTCACCGATGGCCAAAATGTCCCCGACGATATCCAAGTTGCTAAGGAAGATGCTTTGGCAAGTCTGATCCTTGCCCATTAGCCGTTTTGGCGCTAGCCACAGTTTTTCCGCATCAACCGTGGCTAGCGCCAAAACGGCTAATCAAACGGTTACAACTCCCCAGCCCCCAGCCCCTTTCAAACCCATGCGTGATCAAGCCGACCAACTGCGACAACTCGTCCGCAAGACCGTCAAGGATCATCCGTCTCTCGAGCCGGGTGTACCGCTTGTCGTGGTCAGCGGAGCAACCAAGAACGTGGGCACTTCGACGGTCGCGGTCCAGCTAGCCCGCGAATTGGCGAGACTGGGAAAGCGGGCAGTGCTCGTCGACGCCAACCTTCAACAACCCAAGGTCAGCGCGTACTTCGATCAGGATCCCGAAGCCACACTGGTTGATATTCTCAGCGGCAATCGATCGGCGGTTGAAGTGCTCCGCCCCGTGGGCGACTCGATTCAGCTTTTGCCCGGTCGATGGACGCCCGAGGCGCCTCCAGAAATGGATCGCACAGCAGTCAGGCGAATGCTCAGCGAATTTCGCGCGTTAGGTGCCCACGCCGACGTGGTGATTCTCGACGCAGGCGACGGCACGAGCCCTTGGCTGCAACAGCTTTGGAAGGCAGCGCATCAAGTTCTTCTCGTGACCACTCTCGATTCGGATGTGATGAAGGCAAGCTACAGCGCTGTAAAACTCGCACCTTGGGGCGATGTCGACGGAAAAGTACGCCTTGTCGTGAACCAATGCGACAAAGACCAACAAGCTCAGCAAGCCGCCGATCGCTTTGCAGTCACTTGTCGGCGATTCTTGGGCGTAAACATCGGTCAGCCCACGGCGGTGGTGAAGCGAGCCACGTGCGACGACCTGTTTGCCGATCGTGCTTGCTCAAACCAAGGCGATGCGCCATTCAAACAATCCATGCGTCTCCTCGCTGCAGAAGTGCTCAGTAGTTGTCTCGTGCTCTCGAGGCCTCATCAGCGCTATGCCAACAGTGGCAGTGCCAGCAGCGACGCAACAAAATCGTTAAAAACATCAAACCAAGCTCAATCCACACCATGAGGTTGACGATAACAAGTGAAAGAAAGAAGTCGTGCAAACAACTGTCAAGATGGCGCGTTTGCATAAAGTTTGAGGCCAATATGGAGATTGCACGTGGCTCGCACCTTCGCCGCTGTCATGGCTCTGATAGGAATGCAGGTTACCCTGCTCCGAGCGATGAAGGATGGCGCAGGTTTTGAGGGCACGATCACGACCGCTTTGGCCTGGATGGCACTGTTCGGTGCGATCGGGATGGTTGTGGGTGCGATTGCCCAGCAGACGGTCGACGAATCGGTACGCACGATGATTGAAGCCGAGTTTGCTACGGTCTCTTCGGAGAACGAAGCAACCACGAAAACTACCATTTAAAAACAACGAGAACGGAATCTCGCTGGAAATACTTTTCTCGTCCTCGGGCGATAAAAGAGCATCACGGAGGAACCGCATGGCAACGACTGTCGCCGAACAAGAAGAAATCGCCGAAGTATGGGTCGAGTTCAAGAAAGACCAAAGCCGCCGCGACTTGCGCAACCGGCTCGTCGAACGCTACCTACCTCTTGTCAAATACAATGGAGAACGCATTTGGGCCCGTCTGCCCGACGGCGTCGAGCTCGACGACCTCATCTCGGCCGGAGTCTTTGGCCTGATGGACGCGATCAAAGCATTTGATATGTCGCGCGGCGTCAAGTTCGAAACCTACTGCGTACCACGTATTCGTGGTGCCATGCTCGACGAGCTACGCAGCATGGACTGGGTGCCTCGACTTGTGCGTTCTAAAGCCAGCAAGCTGAACCAGGCAGTTCACAAGCTCGAAGCCTCGCTCGGTCGCCATCCGACCGAAATCGAATTAGCCGAGAAAATGGAGCTCACGGTCAAAGAGCTCGAAAAAATGATCCAAGACGCCAACGCGGTCGGCTTGATCAGTCTCAACAAAAAATGGTACGAGACCGACAGCTACAAAGATGTTCGCGAGATCGACATTCTCGAAGACAGCAAGGGCGAAGACCCCACCAAGCGGATCCAAAAATCGGATCTGATGCGGTTGGTCACCAAAGGCTTGAACCGCAACGAGCGTCTGATCATCATTCTCTACTACTACGAAGAGATGACGATGAAGGAGATCGGTTCGACGCTCGACCTGAGCGAAAGCCGCGTCAGCCAGATGCACAGCGCCATTGTCCAGCGCCTGCAGGGCCAGCTAGGCCGACGTCGACCAGAATTCGGAACGTAGTCAAAGCAGAGAGGTCAGGGGCCGAGACCAGAGAAGCGCAGATAGCCGCGATCTGACAGATCGCCGGAGGAAACTTCGGCATTCCGTCAGGTCGCGGCTATTTTTTTGCGTAATCCCAGGACGATTGCAAAGTCATGCGAGTCCGTCTTCAAGTCGTATTAATGTGAGCCGCAACGCGCTAGCGTCGGGTAGCGGAGCGTCGGGCAGCGGAGCGTCAAGCAGCAGAACGTCGGGCCGCAGAGCGTCGAGCAGCGAAGGCAAGGCGTTACCCAGCTACTGGCCCGCGGCCAGCGCCGTGCGGCTCACCCGCTGCAATTCTCTTGCACGTACTCGCGATCTTGCTTGACTTTCACCGTGCGGCGCGGTGCAATAGAAGTATCCTGGCGTCGTCAGTTTCAGGGGCTGACGAACCGACCCGAACGAGCAGAGCGCCCAAAATATGCTTCTACGTCTTACCAAAGATCGAATGTCACTTTCCCCTCCAATCCGCAATCGCCCGCAGGGCCTCACGCTCATCGAAATGCTCATTGGCATGGCGATCACGCTGGTAATGATGGCGGCGGTGGTGACGCTGTTCGCCAACCTGGGTGCCGGCGTGCGCGTACAAAAAGCGGCCATGGATATAAGCGGCCAACTACGCACCACTCGTGCGCAGTTGTATAAAGACTTGGCCGGGGCAACTTGCGATGGGATTCCCAAAAGCAATGGCGATGATGATCTCAAAGCGGATGGCTATATCGAGATTGTTGAGG
>JAADIN010000010.1 GCA_013151315.1 Planctomycetota bacterium
CCGCTTCCAGGCCATCTTGGAAATGCGCAACAAGTTCCTGGGCAACGTCGATACGTTCGCCATTCCAAAGACGTGTTTTGTTGACGACATGGAAGATCGTGTCGGCAATTTCCGACGGCAAATCGGCTTCGGCAAGGGCGTATCGCCAGTCAAGCTGGCCATCGAAGCGGCCACGCAGCACGTCCCGCAACCGCGTGTATCGAAGACGCCGCCAAAAAGATTCTACGACCAAGGTCATCAAGCACCTCCCGTCGCGGCACCTTGCGGGGCGACACCAAGCGACCGCATCGCTTCGATGACAGCTTGCCACTGTCGAGTGTCGGTTGCCAGCTTGCGCTCGCCCTTGCGCGTGAGTCGATAGTAGCGACGCGGTCGTGGCCCCGTCTTGTCGACGCGGGATTTCACCAGTTTTTTGGCTTCAAGGTTGTAGAGCATCGGGTAGAGGGTCGATTGCCCCATCGCGAGCACGCCGTCGGTTTGCCGACTTAGAGCTTCGACCAGCTCGTACCCGTATTTTTCGTCGCTGGAAAGTAGCTGCAAGACGGCGGTTGGCCCCGCCCCACGCATCAGTTCACGTTCAATTTTCATGGCTCTCTCGGTCACGCATGGTATGTGTAACATAGCATATGCCTGAAGTGGCAAACGGTCAACCTTTGCGGCGAGAAAAGCAGGAGGATTGCAGCGTTACCTCTTAAGTTTAGGGTGAGCCGTAGGCGCTAGCCTCGGGTGGAAGCGGAGAAAACCCGAGGCTAGCGCCTACGGCTCACACACGGACCCTAATTCCTAGCTGAAACGCTGCTCTAGTGAGAAAAGAAAATAGCCGCGATGAGATAGATGGCAGTCGACTCCGGCGATCTGTCAGATCGCGGCTACTTCCACTCGATATCCGACATTTCGGCCAGGGCGAGCATCAGCGCATGCGTTCCCTTGCGGCCATGGCCGTCGGCGGCCAGCTTTTGGTAGAGCTGCTCGGCCAGCTCGAGGCCGGGCAGTTTTAATTGCATCCGGCGAGCTTCTTCCAAAGCGATGCCCATGTCTTTAATGAAATGCTCGACGAAGAAGCCGGGGTCGAAATTGCCGGCGATGATTCTTGGGCCGAGGTTCGTCAGCGACCAACTGCCTGCTGCGCCCGTGGAGACCGACTTCATGACATTTTCTAAATCGAGCCCCGAACGGTGGGCGTAGAGCAACGCCTCGCAAACGCCGACCATGTTGCCGCCGATGAGCGTTTGGTTGACCATTTTGGTGTGCTGTCCTGCGCCGGCTGGGCCTTGGCAAACCCAGGTTGAACCCAGGATTTCCCATAGCGGGGCCAGTGATTCGACCGCCTTTTGGTCTCCGCCGATCATGATCGAAAGCGTGCCATTTTTGGCTCCGACGTCGCCGCCCGAGACGGGCGCATCGAGGCTTACCACGTTCTTGGCAGCGGCGGCTTCGGCAATCTCGACTGCGAGCGACGGTTGACTGGTCGTCATGTCGACGAGCACTGCGCCACTTGCACAGCCGGCCAGCGCGCCGGCGTCTCCCAAGATGACTTCCCGTACATCGGCAGGAAAGCCGACGATAGAAAAGACAACGTCGGCTTGCTCGGCAACTTGGCGTGGCGTGTCGGCCCATTTTGCACCGCGAGCCAGCAGCGGCTCGGCCTTGGCGCGGGTTCGACTAAAAACCGTGGTGCTGTAACCGGCTTCGATCAAATGGCCGCACATACTGGCACCCATCACGCCGGTGCCAATCCAACCAAGGCGAGTTTTTTGGGGAGAGAAACTGAGAGGCATAAAAACTGACGGCTATCCTTCCTCAGGCAGATCAAACACGTAGCGATCGATGCAGGCCAGGAAGCCGAGCGCGAGCGCTGAGCCGATAAATTTGATGGCCGCTTGGCCGCTCTGGGCCAAGTAGGCGGTGTTTTCTTCGCCGCGGAAATGGATGCCCCACTGGACAAGCATCCAAATCGCGTCGCAGAGAAAAACGACGCCCAAAATAAAGGCGACCCAGGCTGCTAGTTCAATCATCCGCTCGAAAAGCCAATCCATTTTTAGACCTGTCTGGGGTTCTGCAGCCGGAGAGGCAGCTATGCCAACTGGGGGCGTCTTCGTCGAAGAAGCTGCGAACTGAGTGTAGCAAGTCCGCACACGAAGAGCCAGATGGTCGAGGGTTCCGGAATAATCGTCCCGTAGATGGTAAATTCGGCCATGAGATGGACCGGGGCAAGAGGGCCTGCCGAGCCTGTGGGCGAGAGACTAAATTCTTTGACTTCAAGCTTGAAACGATCAATCGTAGCGCTAGCCAATTCGGAGGCGCTGGAAAGGTTGGGGCTTGGAAAACTTCCATTGAAGAAAAAAAAGAACTCGCTCGTTCCTCGCTGCTCGGCCAGCCCGCCTATCTCGTCCTCCGCGAGGACGAGTCGGATAAATTCGCCCGACGCATCGGTCAAGCGACTAACCGCCTCCGCAAAATTATTGGGGTCGGTCGCAGCGGTGCTCTCGAAGATTCTCTCCCCACCTGCTTCGGAGATGACGGCATTATCAAACAAGTTCAAGGAGTTGGTCGGAAAAAGCTCGTTATCAAGGAAGACAAGATCGAGATCAAACTGAGACGCATCAAAATTATTGACGCTGCTATTGATGAGGAGTCGCTCCTGTTTGAACAGCATCTCGCTTTGCCCTTGCGTAGGTAACGTCGTACCTTGCGCAGGGAACGACCAAGCGGCTAGCGTAACTGCCAGCAAGAACCGTGGAATTCGTAGCATACGTATTACTCTCCCCAAAGCTGAGCCAAGCTTGCTTGCGAAGGCTCGGCTTCCTGAATTGACGAAAAAAAGCTCCCTACGCCAAAGTGCTTGCCGCCGATCTTGAGATTGGCGGGCGAAGGACTTTTACTTTTGCGTTGAGAGCTTGCAGTAGCAGATTGATGAATCGAATGGGCCTACGAAAAAAGCCTCGCATACAGACTCCCCTTGCCAACCGTTAGGTCGATCATTGGGAATTCAGAATGCGAGGCTTCAGTAGGCTTGTTTTAAGGTGTTGTTAAAGGACGTACACGTTACCGATTCAGTCTAACACCAAGGCGAGGGGCGAAGCAAACAAATTGTGCGAAAAAATTGGCAAATTCTCACTTGTCTCTCGCCTATTCGTCGCATTGGGCTAGGCGGATTGCAAAGTCGCTTTTTTTGAACCGCCAAGTTCGCCAAGAGCGCCAAGGAGCAGGAAAGATAGGTGCTGAAACAGCCATATTCTCGATTTTTCTTACTTTTCATTCCTTGGCGCTCTTGGCGTCCTTGGCGGTTTTTATGACTTGGCAATCGTCCTGTCGCATTGGGCTAGCAAATTTTCCTGGCCCAGGCGGCTACAGAAATCGCCAAAAGCCTCGCCTGCTTGCCGGGCTTCTTTGAAATACCGGAAAACGGGGACAATCGAGGGAATGACTTCTGCCTCGGGTACCTTGTCTTTGTAGATGAAATTGAGGCGATCTCCCTGGACGCGTCCGCCCAAGAAAATTGTGAACTTGCCGGCCGATTTGCCCACCAGGCCGATATCGGAGTTGTAGGGCCGGGCACAGCCGTTGGGGCAGCCCGTCATTCGGGTCGTAAAAACCTCGTCGGCTAGGCCAAGCTGGTCGAGCTCTTTTTCGAGCTGATCGATCAAGCGGGGTAGCAACCGTTCGCTCTCGGTGATTGCCAATCCGCAAGTCGGCAGCGCGGGACAGGCCATGGCCCAGCGTCGGGCGTTGGAGAAATCCTCGGAAAGCGGTACGCCGTGGTCGCGTAAGATCGATTCGAGTTGCGGTCGGTCGGATTCCTTCAGGTCGCAGAACAGGATGCTTTGATGGGCGGTAAGCCGGAGCGGAGGTCGCAGGGTCGAGCAGATTTCTCGCAAGGCCGACTTCAAACGATACGTTCCTTCGTCTTTGATGCGTCCGTTTTCGACATTCAATCCGTAGAACCAACGGCCATCGCCTTGCTCGTTCCAGCCCATGCCGTCGATATAGTTTTCGACTTGCATCGGTTTGGGCGATTGCAGCGGCTTGCCATAGTACTCCTCGACTTTTTGCTTGAATCGATCGAGGCCCCAGTTGTGGATTAGATATTTGAGTCGGGCAGTTTTTCGATCGGCCCGATTGCCAAAGTCGCGTTGCACTTTTATGATCGCGGTCGTGACGTCGAGCACTTGATCGGGGCTGACATAGCACATGGGGGCGGCAATGGCGGGAAAGGTTTTCTTGGCGCTAGGCGTCGTGCCAAATCCGCCGCCGACCAGCAAGTTGTAGCCGACGATACTCGAGTCTTCGCAGAGGGCCAGCAGGCCGAGGTCTTGCGAATAGATGTCGGCGCTGTTGTCGCCCGGAAGCCCAATGCCGGTTTTGAATTTGCGAGGCAAGTAAGTCGGACCGTAGATCGGCTCGACTTCTTGGTCGCCTTCCGCAGGTTTTTGGCCGCCGCCAGCGAGTTGCTTTTCGCCCGTCTCGTTGTCGGTGAGCCAAAGCTGGTGATAGGCACGGGTTTTCGGCTGCAGATGCAAGGCGATCTCGTCGGCCAGCGTTTGCATCTGGTCGTAGACGGGATCGTTTTTGTAGGGGCAGGGTGAACACATCACGTTCCGTTCGACATCGCCACAGGCGGCCAGCGTGGTGAGCTGCGTTTCGTTGATGCGGCGAATGGCCTGCTTGAGGTTCGACTTGAGGATGCCGTGCAGTTGCAGGCCCTGGCGGGTCGTGATTCGCAAGGTGGTGTTGCCCACTTCGTCGCACAGGTCGAGCTCGGCGAGCAATTGTTCGCTGCCCAGTTTGCCGCCGGGGATCGCGGTGCGGACCATGAAGCTGTAGGTTTTTCCTTTGGCCTTGCGGTCGTCGCGGTTGTCTTGCTGGTAGGTGCCGTGATTTTTGAGAATTTGGATGCTGGCTTTGCCGAAGAAGTCGTTCTCGTCGGCCAATTCTTCGGGGATCGGGTCGAGCAGGTAGGCGCTCTCCTGCTTGAAGACCTCGACGGCACTGACTTTTTCTGGTTTTTCTTGGGTGTCTTCGCTCATGTTTGCCTTGGTGTTTTTTGGGGGGTTCCGAGGATCGAAACTCGCTCTCGATTCGGGATGTCGTGGCCGACTGCGCTAACTGAACGGAACATGATAACCTGATTGTTGGGTGTGGGAAATATCCGATTGGCTGTTAGGATGCCTAGTATGAGTGACTTTTGGGATAAAACCTCGGTTTGGGTGGCTACCGGCATGGGGCTGGGGTTGGTGAGTCCCGCTCCGGGGACGGTGGGCGGACTGTGGGGGCTGCCGCTGGCTTGGGCGATAGGGCAGTTGCCTTCGCTCGAGGCTCGGGGGATCGCGATTCTTCTTGTGGGACTCGTTGGGGTAGCCATCTGCTGGCGTGCCGCGCGGGCGTTGGGGGGTGGCAAGGATCCGCAGGTGATTGTGCTGGACGAAATCGCGGCCCTGCCGATCGTGTACCTGGGCGTTGGCCAGATGAACCCGAGCACTTGGCTGATCGGCTGGATGCTGTTTCGCGTGTTCGACATCACGAAGCCGCCGCCAGCTCGGCAGGTCGAGCGGTTGCCGGGCGGCTGGGGAATCATGGCCGATGATTTTGTGGCGGCCGGGTTTGCCTGGGCGGTTTTGTATTGGGTCGGGCCGTGGTGTTAGACGCCACTTGCCTTATCGCAAACGGGTTGAGGAAATATCCTCGCTGAATTCGCTTTGAACGACTTCTTCACAGAGCGTTTGTAACGCGGCGGGGAGATTCAAGTCGGCCAGGCTTTGGAACACTCCCTCGCGATGTCGGCCGAAGACGAGAAACCGGCAGCCGTGGTTGGCGATCGTTTCGATGGCTGCGTCGCGGGCGGCCAGGGAGTGGTGGTAGTAACGCGGATCGGCGATGCGAACGATCGTATCCGCGCCAACAATAAAAGTGCAGCCCGGAAACCGTGCTGCCTTCGAGCAGAAGGTGGGAGCGTCCGTCAGGAGTAGCTTGGCTGTGGGATCCCATCGCTGAAAGGCTTCGATCCGCTCGTGAAGCTGAACATAGTCGAGCGGCGGCTTGTCGACGTTGGTGATCGAAAGCTCGAATGCGACAGGTTGGCCCAACTTGGCGGCAGCCATTTGGGCCATACGCCGGTGCCCTGCGTGGGGTGGATTAAAAGCGCCTGGAAAAATGACTTGCGGCTCGACGGCAAGGTCTTTTTCTTTCGCTTGTTGCCGAGGCACGACCGAATATTTTTGTTTTCCTAGCAAGAGATCAACCCAATCGGCCTCGGCTTGCTGGGTGCGAGTCGTGAGCGGTTCCTTCTTTAGCAGTTGATCGTTCATCGCCTCACAAGCCAAGGCCGTATCCTCTTGGCATGCTTCGCCCGTGACGAGCAAGATCAGCATGGCAGCGAGCCATTGCTCTTGTTCGCGATCCCGACGGCTGTCCTTGCGAAGTTGCAACGAACAGGACACGGTCTGCGTGGCAGTTTGCACCGCGACGTGAACGCGATGTTCTCCTCGCTTGGGCCGATGGCTGGCGAGACTTGCGGTTGCGCCGACACCGACTAAGTTTTGGGGGTCTAGGTCGGGAGCCAAATGACGGCCTCGCATCCAAGCAGCCATGGCCATGGCGCGAGCGGTCGGCTCGCTACACGATTGGTCGGGCGTACCGCCGAGCCATGCCTCGAGCGACGAGCTGGCGTAAGGCACCACGGCTTCGAGCACCGTCCGCGACGCACCAGCCACCTCGAGCAGTTGGCTGATCGCCTTGCTGCCGCCGCCGGTGACCGCGATCACAAGCTGATAGTCGCTCGCGTGAATGCGTTCGATCAGTTCGGTCCACGGCGTTTGAGACACGATGCTTGCTTTCCTTGGGTCTCGTGCTTTGTCACAGCGAAGAATTGTCAAAGCACTAGGTTGGTTACCCAGGCGAACTGCAAAGTCATAAAAACCGCCAAGGACGCCAAGAGCGCCAAGGAAATGAAATGGAAGGAAAATCGAGAATAGGGCTATTTTGGTACCTATCTCTCTCTTCCTCTCTTCTGCCTCTTGGCGCTCTTGGCGTCCTTGGCGGTTCAAAAAAATCGACTTTGCAATCCTCCTAGTTGGTTGCCAAAATGCCCCATGATGCTTGGAGGCCACATCCACCCGACAACGACACCAGCTCAGAATTGCCGAAGTTTCGGTCTTCTAGCTGCATACTAACATCTTTCGAGGGTCGGCAACAATCGGCACGGGCCTTGCGGAGAAGCAGATCAGACAATCGATCCGCAAACCCCTCTGGTGTTGTCGATGGCCGACGTAGTGGAAATCAATGATCCGGACGAGCTTGAGCAATTTCGCCTGGCCTGGAGTATGCTGCTGTCGGAAACGCCCAGGGCGTCGTTCTTTCATAGCCTCGACTGGTTGCAAACGTATTGGAAGCACTTTGGCAAAAACCAACATTTGCGAGTGCTGGTCATCCGCTCCGAAGGCAAGCCCATTGGCATCGTGCCGTTGTGCGTGAGTTCCGAGCGCTATCAGATTGGCACCGTCCGCGTGCTAACTTACCCGCTAAGCGATTGGGGGATGTGGTACGGCCCGATTGGCGCCGACCCTTCGGCCTGCATGTTCATGGCACTAAAGCACCTCAGCAAAACGCCTCGCGATTGGGATATGATCGACCTTCGCTGGGCCTCGGCAGAGCGAAGTGATCGCAACCCCACGGGACGGGCGCTGCGAATGGCCGGTTGGCAGCCCCACAAAATGGCCTATCAGCGCAACTCCGTGATCCGCCTAGCAGGCACCGACTACGAGTCTTACTTTGCCGGGTTGCCGAAAAAATGGCGTCACGAGATACGGAGGCAAGACCGAGCGTTAGAGCGATCGAAAGAACTGACCTTCGATCGGCATCGTCCGGCCAGCACCGCGCAAGGCGATGGCGACCCACGATGGGATCTTTACGACGATTGCTTGAAAATTTCCCAACGGAGTTGGCAAGGAAGCTCGACAACGGGCAATACGCTTTGTCACGACCGGGTTCGCGATTTTGTAAGAGACTGCCATGCGGTCGCGGCAAAATTGGGAATGCTCGACGTGGTCGTCTTGAAGGTAGACGGCCAGCCGGCCGCCTTCCAATACAACTACCACTACGACAGCAGCGTTTACGGCCTTCGCATGGGCTACGACCCCGCGTTCTCGAAGCAGGGCGTCGGCAAAATTCTTATGAATCGCATGATCGCAGATAGTTTCGATCGGGGCGATCGAACCCTTGACTTGGGGGTTGGCGATTATGATTTCAAACGACGATTTCGCACCGAGGTCGAAACGAGTTGTCGTTTTGCCTGCTACCCTTGGGCCTCGTGGCGATCGCAAGGCGTGCGACTGACTCGATGGCTAAAGCGCGGCTATGCAGAAAAAGGGCGTGCAGAAAAAGACCCAATCATCGGGGCGAAAGTCGCTTCGGCATAAAAAACCTATCTCCCTCGGGCAACGACGTCTGAGACACGCGGACGCTTATGCGTAACGTGCCTCAGACGCCTGCCTCGCAGGGCGCCGTCCCCCCCTTCCTGTCGCACTCGCTCCGTTGTGGAGCGGCATGCAACAAGCGGCAAAAGAGATATTGGGCTTGAAGTATTCGGCTTGAGGTAGTGGGAGGCCCTCTTTTCCCGCCAGCCTAATACTGTGGTTCGCTGATTTGGTTGGCTTCCTGTTCTTTGAGGGCGGCGGCCTCTCGTGCGAGCTTGAACTCGGGCCCAGGGGCGTAGTATTGGACATCGTCGGTAAGGTAGTAAGGGCTCGGCAACGTTTGGCCGGCAATGTCCGACTGACATCCGGTCGAGGCGAGCGAACCCAACATGACGAGCACGCTGAAAACTGCTGCCAAGCTGCGCGAGGGCTGCAAAGACGAGTTACTCACAATCGGGACTCCAGACCAAGGGGGCTGTTCGCTGCACCGATCCATCCGCCGGCCAGCACAATCGTTATCGTCGCCCTGACCGTCAAACTTTCGCGCAAGGTGTGAAATTGGCCTTAGATTTCTCAGATG
The DNA here is from genome assembly GCA_013151315.1 of Planctomycetota bacterium. Taxonomy (GTDB): domain Bacteria; phylum Planctomycetota; class Planctomycetia; order Pirellulales; family Lacipirellulaceae; genus Bythopirellula. Next base: position 8,992 of record JAADIN010000010.1, read on the forward strand.
GCAGAGATAGCAGTGGCAATGTTTTGCCGTTTTGAGAGTAAAAATCGTTTTTGGGCCGGCAATTGGTAGAATGAATGCTAGCGATTCTTGGCCTGCACGGTCACGACAGTATGGTACAATCCAAGGTGGTAGCGGGGCCGCTCGTAGAGGTC
>JAADIN010000162.1 GCA_013151315.1 Planctomycetota bacterium
GCGATACGGTCGGGCAGATGAGCTGCAATCCGGCGATCGGCGGGGTGGGCAAGGGGCAGATCGTACGCGAGATCGACGCCCTCGGCGGTGCCATGGGCCGAGCCATCGACGCGACGGGCATTCAATTCCGGATGCTCAATCGCCGCAAAGGCCCAGCCATGCACAGCCCGCGAGCCCAAGCAGACAAAAAACTCTATCAAGCAGAAATCAAACGAATCGTCGAAGAGCAAGAAAATCTCTTACTACGACAAGAAGTCGTCGAAGAATTGCTCACCGAAAAATCGGGAACCAAGCAAAAGATCGTCGGGGTCCAAGTCCGCAGCGACGCGATTTATCGCGCCCCCACCGTCATCCTCACCACGGGCACTTTTTTGCAAGCCCTCATGCACACCGGCGAAACAAAAACTGCCGGCGGCCGCGCAGGCGAAGGAACCTCGCACGGAATCAGCGGAGCACTAACTCGCCTCGGCATCCAGCTCGCACGTTTTAAGACAGGTACGCCGCCGCGGCTCAACGGGCGGACGATCGACTACAGCCAGGTCGAACTCCAGCCGGGCGACGAGAACCCCCAGCCGTTTTCGTTCCTGAACGATCGGCTCCAGCTCGAGCAAATGCCTTGCCATATCACCTACACCAACGAAGCCGTTCATGAGTTGATTCATCGAAATCTGCATCGCGCACCCATGTATAGCGGGCAGATCGAAACGAGCGGGCCACGGTACTGCCCGTCGATCGAAGACAAAGTGGTGCGATTCGCCGAAAGACCACAACATCAAATTTTCCTTGAGCCCGAGGGACGCAACACGCTGGAGGTCTACGTCAACGGCGTTTCGACGAGCCTGCCGCGGGACGTTCAGGACGCCATGTTTCGGTTGATCCCGGGACTCGAACAGGCCGAGATCATGCGTTACGGCTATGCGGTCGAGTACGACTACGCGCCTCCCGAGCAGTTGCACGTCAGCCTGGAAACAAAACAAGTCGAAGGGCTTTTTCTTGCCGGCCAGATCAATGGCACAACGGGCTACGAAGAAGCGGGTGCCCAGGGCCTGCTGGCCGGCACCAATGCCGCGTTGGCGCTTCGCAAAAAAGATCCACTCGTGTTGGAGCGAGATCGGGCTTACATGGGGGTGCTGGTCGACGACTTGGTCACTTGCGGCGTCGATGAGCCGTACCGCATGTTTACGAGTCGGGCCGAGTATCGACTTCTATTGCGGCAAGACAACGCCGATCGACGGCTGACCGCGCTCGGTCACGAGTTGGGATTGGTCGATGCGGAACGCTTGGCACGCTTACAACAAAAACAGGTCGAGATCGAGCGCGTGACCAAGATTCTGGAGACGGTTCGCCACCAGGGAACGCTCCTCTCGAAATATCTAAGGCGACCCGAAGTCGATTGGCCTGCTATTGTGAAATTGCAGCCCGACTTAGGAAGTGTCGCTCCCCAGGTCAGCCAGCAAGTCCTTTTCGACCTGAAGTATGCCGGCTACGTTGCCCGCCAAAGCGTGGAGGTCGACCGTCAGCATCGTTTGGCAAAGAAACGGATCCCCGCAAGTTTCGATTACGACCGGCTCGTGCAACTTCGCGCCGAAGCTCGCGAAAAATTTCAGCGTATTCAGCCAAGCAACCTTTCGCAAGCAAGCCGAATCAGCGGAATCACGCCGGCAGATATTGCGTTGCTGATGGTGCATCTCGAGGGAAAGGCGAAAGTGGCAAAGTAGCGGGTCAAAAAGGGGGGGCGTTTTTGATTTGGTCTGCGGTGGAAAAAGACTCCCAACCTGCTCTGTCGACGGTGCTTTAGCTTACGGGTAGAGTGTCGTCACGCCTAGGCCTCAGCGAGCGAATGAATCGGACGACAGCAAATCGCCTGGGCCTGGAGTCGACGCTATGCTCCGCGACCGACCACGAGTGCGATCTACTCCAGGAAAAGACAACAACGGCCCCCTTTATGACTCGACATGCTACCAATCGCCGCGAGTAGTTGCATCAAAAGATTCTAATCTTTATGCTCTAAAAATGAGCGATTTACGAACCAACCTTGTTGTCTCCCTGTTTATCTTCGCCTTTGCTTTCGCGATTACTCTCCCGAGCGTAGCGGTCGAGCACGATGGTCCTGCACAGGTGTCGCAGGAACTTCGCGGCCAGGCGATCGACATGCTTCGGCAGATCCTCGAACAAGAATCTCGCTGGGTCAAGGTCCACGCCGCCGATTTTCTGCTGATGCTCGACTATCCACAAGGCGTGGCCGAGGTCTTTGCTCGGGAGCTGGACGAGTCGGGCGACGTGCCGGAATATCGCATCGGCATTTGGAGGGTGTTGGCACGTGCTGCCCTTCAAGATAAACAACGAAACGACTGGGTCGCCAAGATACGAGACGTTTTTTTCGACGAAAATGCTCCTGATCGGTTGCACGCTGCGGAGACCCTGGGCAAGCTCGGCTATACCGTGCGAGAGAAGGGAGACGAACTGTTCGAGGATATGGCATCGTCCAACAACGATTCCTTGTCCGTGTTTGTTCAGTGGGTGCTGGCCAACTCGAAACGCGAAGGTGCGACAGCACGCCTAGCTAAATTTCTGTCGTCGGATGATGCCTCAGTACGTGGCAATGCAGCCTATGCGCTGCGATTCCTGCCCAGGGTTTCTCCGGAAGTCGGTAAAAAAATCGTCGCGGCAGTCCAAAACGAGTCCGTCGACTCGTCGTCGCGCGTCTACCTTGTTGCTTCCGCGACCATTCATGCTCCGGAGGAGAGCAGACCGCCGTTAAAAGATCAGATGCTTGCTTACTTTGACACGGGAACCGACGACGAAAAGTACGAGGCGTGCATCGCGCTCTCACAAATTGGCACAAACGATGATTTACCGCTCCTTGCGAGTCTGTTGAAAGATACAAACGCCGACGTGCGGAGTGCTTCAGCCTACGCCATCTTGCGGATTGCCCAACGCCAGCTAAAGAAAGAACGGGGTAGCAAATGACTTTGCGGCTATGTTCATGCCATTCGGGGCTGGAGTCTTTGATCTGACCTGCAGTGGGAAAAAACTCTCGACTCCTATTTTTTCTTGACCCCTTTTCGACCTATCGAGAGGCGATAGCATCGGGTTACGTGCCCACAGGTAGCCAAGAAAAACGCTCGCAATTGCTTCAAAAAACGCGATAATGTTTGAAAAGTCGTGAGTCATCATTCCGTAGCGAGCCGGCCCGTCCCCGAGCCGCCGACTTTCGCAAGAAAATGCAGACCGTCGGCTCCGAATTCCAGTCTGAGCTGGAGGATGACGCATTTGCAAAATTCGACCGTCTCAAGTCATGCGTCGAGCAAGCAGAAGCCGAGGCGATGGCAAAGCACTTGGGTGCGGTTACGAGTCAAGGTGTTACAATGGGGATGCTTGCGACGCAAGTCTCACTTCCCGAGGACACCTTTCAGTCACTCGCTCCCTGTATTATCTCTCACTCGAATCCAAAATGCCAATGTCTGGACGAACGAAAGTATTGGCAGGGCTGTTGGCCGTACTGTCGTTGGGTGCGATTGGGGTCTCGCTCTACTTGACTTGGAGTTCGTGGCAAACCGAGGCAATTGCTGGGTGCAGTGGCGACGGAACGGTCGATTGCGATGCCGTGCTCGCCAGCCATTGGTCGCAGTGGTTGGGTATGCCGGTGAGTCTTTTTGGCTCGATCACCTACGTTGGTATTCTGGCGGTCTGCTGGCCCGCGGCAAAGCATCCTGGCGGGAAAGCCTGTAGTGGGCTCCTTGCCCTCTCGCTGCTGGCAGCAGGAGCCGCGGTTTGGTTTATCGCAGTCCAGGCAGTCTTTCTGCAAAGCTTTTGTCTATATTGTCTCAGCGTCCATGCCTGCGGTTTGAGTATCGCAGGGATCACCTTGCTGCTGATTCGAGGTTCTACCCGAGAAGTGGATTATGATCAGATGCGTGCGCTGCTGGGCGTCAACGAGCCTGCCGAGCCGAGCAGTCCGTCGCCTTCGGGGGAGGGGTTTTATCCCTTGATTGCCACGGGGGTTGCAGCCACGGGATTGGCGCTCTTGATGGGGGGACAACTTCTTTTTTCCCCTGAAGGGTTGGTCGTGGAATCGTTGGCAGAGAAGGGTTCCTTTTCGGTCGAACAAGAAGAGTTAGAAGACCAAACGTTCGAGTTGATTGCCGTCGATGGCGAAGCGACCGATGAGGTAACAGAAAACAATATCGCGGAAGAGGACTTCGATGATGTTGACCTCGAGGATCTCTTTGGTGCCGAAGCGAGAGAAACGTCTGGGCCTCGACGGCTTTTTTTCCTGGGATTGCAAAGGACGCTTGATCTCTCGGATTATCCGATGCTCGGCAGTCCGAATGCTCCGCTTGTCTTCGTCGAAATGCTTGATTACACGTGTAGGCATTGTCGTCGTCTTCATCCCTACGTCGAATCGGCCCTCAAACGCCATGGCGATCAGGTTGCCTTTGTCATTCACCATGTTCCGCTCAGCTCGCGTTGCAATCCTCATCTCACGAAATATCATCCTTCGACGAAGGATGCTTGCGACTACACACGGCTGGCAATGGGAGTCTGGCAGCTTGCTCCCGAGGAGTTTCCAGCATTTCACAATTGGCTTATGGAATCGGAGAAGCCGCCTCCGATTTTCGAAGCACGCAAACGAGCACTCGACATCGCCGGCGAAGCGGTTCTGATTGACGATTCGCTCAAGGCGAACCTGCAGCGAAAAATTACCGAGCAATGCGGCGTGCTTCAACGTTTGAAATTGGGACTGCCGGTCCTGTTTACCGAGCAGAACATCATTAAGGGAATCCCCGAAAGCAGCAAAGAGTGGATTGAGTTCATTGAGGGGCAACTTGAGCGATGATGACGAATTGTCTGAAGCTCGAAAAGAGAAAAATTTCTGAAAAACGAGTTTACCCCTGAACCTAAGTCCAGTCGTGCTAGTCCTTTGGGTGGCTCTCTGAGGGAAGTTGCTGCGGCTCGCCAACCGGTATTGCTTCGGCCGGAGGTCTTGTGAGTATAATGTGGTTGTGGGTCGTGCCGAACGCAGCACGACGGGCAAATCGGGCCGCGAGTGGTTCTCTGGCAGAATCGTCGCTCGCCGCCGTAAATCTTATTTGGAAGGAGGTGGTTCTTTGAACGATTATCATATAGCCGAGTGGAGTGGTATCCGTTGACCACCGGC
>JAADIN010000230.1 GCA_013151315.1 Planctomycetota bacterium
GCCTAAGTAGGGTCTGCTTGTCTTCACGCGCAACCTCGACGAGGCCCCACGCTTTCTTTCTAAGTTCCCAACAGTCAGTAGCGCTTCCCTGCGCAGTCGCTTAAGTAGGGCACCCCTTGGCAACGATGGTGTTCTCAACCGCTTAGCGGTCGAGGGAATCGCGCCCTCGTGTGGGGGAGTGGTAGGAAGCTCAACACCATGGAGCTGTCCGAGAGAGGGGCGACACACACAGCGAGGCGAAAGAGCTGCCTCGACTGAATCGCCTCGACTGGCATGCCGGAGCACACACCTAAGCGAAAGTTGGCAAAGAGCGCTGAGGTTTTGTCGGGGGCCTGTTCACAGGTTACTGGTCACAGGTTTTTGTTGCCCACGAGGGTCACCCCGCGTGATTGGCAGAGCAAGTCGCCTGCCTCCCACGCATCTTCATTATAGTATCAATACAAACCAAAAACGTGACAACCTCGACTTGCTGTTCTGGAGTGGCTGCATATCATCGGTGTGTAGTTTCATCTAGGATGATGTAAGCTGTTTGATAGAAGCAGTTTATGTGTACTGGCGAAACCTCTGGGGGACTGGAAAACAGCTTCTTGTAGATTCGTTGGGTTTCCATCGACAGTTCATGCAAGCAGTCAATGTACGGGGGCGGCGGGCAAAGCCGAGGGATTGCAATCCCTCGGCTTTGGCTTGGCTTTTAAGAGGAGGGGCTGGGAGCTAGCAGGGGTAGCACTTAGTCCCTTGCTTTTTGGAAGCTGCGATAGCTGGAGCGAATATTTCGGTTATCCCAACTTTTCCGAAAGTGCTGGCCCTGCGGATGCCGATACCCCTTTGTACGTGATGATTCTCGGGGGGGCCTCCGAGACGCGCAGAGGAATTGCTAGTCGATTTCCATGTGCGTCGATCACCAAGGCGACAACCGGGCTTGTAGCAAAGCCGGTTGTCGAGGGTCGGTCGATGAAAAGCTTCCGTATCGCCAAGTCTGTTGCGATTGCCGTGCTGCTCTCTCAAGCAGTGGGTTCCAGCGCCTGTTTTGCACAAGAGACAGGCCAACGTCTGCAGTTCAAAAAGCCGAGCCAGGCGGCCCATGGTAGCAGGGTGAATCAGGCGAATCTCAAATTTCGTTCGCCTAGCGAGCGGCAACCTGTCAATCCGGCAGTCGAAGTGGATCGCACGAGCTACGTGCAGCCAACTGCCCAAGCCAAGCCGAGCAAAAAATCAACCTCGATAAAACGACGCCGAAAAATTGTTTCGGCACAGGCTGCGAAAAAGAAAGTAGTTCGGCGCGACCGCCAGGTAGTTGCTGTGGTCGATGCCGTAGTTGTTGATCATGGCGTAGAATACGAGCCCGAGCCTGAAGCTTTTGCCGACATACCAATGGACTACGAAGGCTATGACGCCTACGGAGGCGGCTGCGACTCTTGTACGGGAGGCTGCACTGGTGAAGTCGGCTGCGGGATGACCGATCCGAGTTGTGGTTTTGAAGGGCCCAGTTGCGGCTGTGCCGAGCCCGGTTGCGGCATCTGCGAGCCAGGATGTGGCCTTGTCGAGCCGAGCTGTGGTCTAGGAGCGACTAACTGTGGAAGCTGCGTGGGCGCTCCCGGAAAAGACTACTGGTGTTTTCCGGTCTGTTTGCCTCGCTTCAAAGATCTCAGTGTTTGGGCAGGTGTCCATGGTTTTCGTGGACCTCGCGACTTTTCTAATGGTCGAAGTGACTCGAATTTTGGTTTCCAAGAGGGGATCAATATTAGCGGCCGAGCTCCGCTGCTGGGCTTGCTCTTCCCTCAGTTGAGCTATCAACTCGGATATCAGGCGACGCAGAGTCGGTTGTCGGGAACGGTCGACTCGGCGGATGATCGCACTCAGCAGTTTGTCACCGGCGGATTTTTCCGGCGTGTGAAGACGGGCCTGCAGTTCGGCGTCGTTTGGGACATGCTGCGAGACGACCTCGACAGAGAAGTTGACTACCATCAAGTCCGTACCGAAATTAGTCTCAAGAGTCCGCGAGGACGCGAGTTTGGTTTCTGGTCGACAACGTCGACTAACGAAAACATAATTCTTGGCACGACTTACGAGACAGTCGACATGTATGCCCTTTTCTACCGTTGGAACTTTGGCAAGAGCTACCAGTGTCGGCTCTGGGGTGGTGCGACCGATGACGGCGAAGGCATCTTTGGCGGCGAATTCCAAGCCCCGCTATCCGATCGTTTGTCGGTGGTGTCGGAATTTAACTACCTGATCACCGACAAAGACGCTGGGCTCGTGGGAGTGCAAGAGGAGGCGTGGAATGTTGGGATCAACCTGGTCTGGCACATGGGCCGTACGGCTCGACGAGGCTGCCGAAGCCCCTATCGGCCGCTGTTTGCCGTGGCTAACAACGGCTGGATGATCGTTGATAACGTGGGTCCCTAAGTTGAGATCCCTAGAAAAACCCGAGCCGTAGTTAAAATCGGGGCAGCCGGCACTGCAGGGCCCGGAGAAATGCCTAGTCGGGACAAGTTTCCGCGATTTTGGGGCTGCATGATGCCGACCCAGTGGGTAGGGTGAAGGGTTTCTCGCCGGGTCTCTGCACCCAGCTTGTAGAATCGATTGCCTACCTTTTTTAATTTTGGGAGAACGAGACGATGCATACGATGGAAGCGAATTGGGAGGACGAAGAGAACAATCGCCAGGTAGCTTTTGCGGTTGAGTATGCCCACAAAGAGGGCTCGGTCGAGATCCAAGCCGTGACTCCCAAGCAAGTGACTTTCCTCTGCCCGAAGTCGAACGACCCGCTCCGCACGATTGGTGTCTGGACCGACACGGGACGCGATCTGCTCACGAGCCAATTGCACCAAAGCGGACGCATGACCGAGCTTGAGAATGAAATTCAAGCTTCGCTCGCTGTTTAGTTTTTCGGCCGCGAAGACGCAAGCGTTTGTTGTGGCCTTTTGGATGTTGAAAAGTGTGGCGCCCTGCCGGGTTCTCCGTTTGGCAGGTGTGCCTTTTTTTTGCGCTGAATTATCGTCGCTCGAGCGTAATCTTTCGCGGCGCGGGCAGAACTTGGCGATCGGGGAAATTTCGGGGAGCTTGATTCGGCTTTCTTGCAAGTTGCTTGCCCCAGCGATCAAAGGTGACTTGCTTCTTCACCAGCGCGCTGTCTCGCAAGATGGTCAGTTCGACGGTTTCTCCTGGTTTGAATTTCCCGATTCGTCTCGTTAGGTCGCGGAAATCTTTGATCTTCTCGCCTTCCAGTTCGGTAATCGCATCGCCTTTGCGTAGTCCGGCCTTTGCAGCGGCAAAACCTTCGTTGGCCTGCATGATGACGACGGGACCTTGACGAACTCCGTCGCCATGAATGCCCAGCAGGGCGCCTTGGGTGACAAGGACATCCACACCCGGCAACTGTTTTTTGAGTTGTTGAGCGGCTGCTTCGGAGAGTGGGGTTCCGTAGAATTCGAGACGTTTGAGGTGGGGAAGATTGGTCAGGTGCTCGAGTACCCCGTCTTCCAGCGGAGCAAAGTAAAAGCTAATCGTCGTCGCCCGGGGCACTGCGGCCAGATGCTTGAGGCCGTCGAGTTCCCCTTTCCAGTTCTCATCGGTGATTAATTGCAAGTTGCGTAGTCCTTTGACTACGGGAGCGGCTCTCACTTGGGTATCGGCTTTGAAACTGCCGCCAAGCGCGACCAGAGATTTGAGTGCATATTGCTCGTGGGCATCGGCGAGTAGCTCGGCAGCTAGGCCCGACTCGATCGGTCGATTGGGCAGCGTGACGAGTTTTTCTAGCGTCGCGATTTGCAGCTCGTGGTCCGGCGATTCGGTCCATGAAAGCATGATATTCAGAGCCCGGGTTGAGCTTTCTAGCGATCCGGTTCGCGCTTCTTCGGCGATGGCTTCCAGGGCGGGCTGGCCTAGGTTTTCTAGCCCTTGCTGCGCGCTCTTGCGGAGAGCGTACAAATCGTCGTCGAGTTGCGTGACCCACTCGGCGATTTGAGCTGGAGCGACAGGCTCCTCGTCGGCGCTTGCCAGACCAACGGTTAGGCAGGAGATCAGCAGCGCCAAGCCGAGTTGCCGACTGCAGGCACCCGAAAAGTGGTTCTGGGGATAGGTTCTCATTGCCTCATTATAACATTTCCTGAGCATCTCCCAGAGGCATTTTTTCTGGGGTGGCCCTTCCGATGAGTTGTGGTTCGACGCTCCTTGGATTACCTTCGGTAAGATGAAGTTTGCACTGCTTGGAGCCGACGACGAAAGCCTTCCACTCGCCCTGGCTGCGGTCCAGGCGGGACACGAGGTCGTTTGGGCCGGCGATGTCGCTGCCGCTCGGGCGGGCTGGGACTTGCCCTGGCTGCCCGAAGAAGACTTGGCCGACCAGTGGGAGGCCCTGTTGGATCAGTATACCTGCGAGGCCGTGATCGTGGGACGCGGCCAGTCGTCGGCTGAGGTTCGCGCCGATCAGGTCATCCAGCTTGTCAAAAACGGCGTGGCTGTGTTTGCGACGTTTCCGCTGGTCGATTCGGTGCTCAGCTTCTATGAAATCGATATGGTCCGCTGCGAAAGCAAGGCGGTGCTGCATCATTTTAATCCCCTCGGACAACCTTTGCCTGCCATCCAGCAGTGCGCTCGTTGGGTCGACGATGGACACCCCGAGCTTGGAGCGGTTGAGCAAATCCTCTGGCACCGCCCACTTGCCGAGCGGACTCGCGAGCAGGCTCTGTGGCACTTCGCTCGCGATGTGGAACTACTCGGGCAGGTTGCCGGTCGGCTCAATCGTTTGGGAGCCCTTGGCTCGCCCAACGAGCAAGCAACCTATGCGGGCCTCAGCATTCAGTTGCTGGGGCAGAGCCAGATTCCCGTCCGTTGGGAAGTGGGGCCTGCGCGGCAATCGGCCCGGCTCGTGCTGGTCGCCGAAAACGGTACGCTGACTCTGGAGTTTAGCGAGGCCGGTCTGCCGATCCGCTTCGTTGTAGGTCAGCAGACGGAATCGATCGAAGCCGTTGATCCCTATGCGTTGGCCGTCAACCACTTCGTCGAGGCGGTTGAAGCAGGTGAGGGTGCAACTTCCACGTGGCCCTCAGCCCTTCATGCGATGGAACTGGCCGACACGATTGAAATCAGCTTGCGGCGAGGCCGAATGATCGACGTTCACGATCAACAGCTTACCGAAGACTTGGCTTTCAAGGG
>JAADIN010000091.1 GCA_013151315.1 Planctomycetota bacterium
GAGCGGTCTGTTTCCGACGACAGCATGACTTGACCACAAGGAACATATATACCATAATGTACATAGGCAAGCAGGGCTACCAAAAAGGGAAGGAAAAGCACGATGAAACTTGGAATCGCTGAAATTCGCAACAATTTGGCCGACGCGCTGAACCGGGTGATTTACGCGGGTGAACGGATTACGCTGGAACGTCGCGGGAAACCGGCAGCGGCGATTGTGTCGCTCGAAGACTTGGCCCTGCTCGAAGCGATCGAGGATGGCGAAGACGTGCGAGGGGCCAAGCGGGCCATTGCCGAAATGAAACGCAAAGACGAGAAGCCCGCACCACTGGCCAAGGTCAAGGAAGAGCTTGGTCTCTAATGGCCAAGCAAAAGTATAGCATCGTTTTCGCACCGGCTGTCCTTCGGCAACTACGCAAGCTGCCAACGCGGGACCAAAAGCGTATCGTCCGAGAAATCGAATTGCTCGAAGACAACCCACGACCGTCGGGCGTGAAAAAGCTGATCGGTGAAGACAACTTTTGGCGTATTCGCATCGGCGACTACCGCGTTGTCTATGAAATCAAAGACGCCAAGCTGCTCGTACTCGTGCTACGCATCGCACACCGCAAGGATATCTATCGGAAAGGCAAGTAACTATGGCAAGCTTAGCAAACGACCCTGGCGGCCGCCGTCGCATTTTGTTTGTCGACACCGAGGGCAACCGCAAGACGATACGCCTTGGCAAAATGAGCAAGCGGCAAGCTGAGGCAGTGAAATTTCGCATCGAAGACCTAGCCGCGTCGAGGATTTCGGGCGGAACGCCAAGCGATGAAACATGCCGTTGGTTGGCGGCTATCGACGATACGCTTCGCAACCGCTTGGCTGCGGTCGGGCTCGCCGAACAACGGGGAACAGTGCAACTTGGCCCTTTCATCGACGCTTACCTAGAAAAGCGGCAGGGTGTGGTGAAGGAATCGACACTGACGGTCGATCGATTGGCGAAAGGCTCGCTAATTGGTTATTTCGGTGCTGACCGGTCGCTACGCACCATCACCGCAGGCGATGCTGAGGATTTCCGAAATCACCTGCTGACCAACAAGCTGGCCGAGGGGACGGTACGCAAACGCTGTTCCATCGCTGGCAAGATGTTTCGCTATGCGATGCGGCATGGTTTGGTCGATGCCAACCCCTTCGAGACCGTGCCGACCAATTCGATTGCCACGGAACGCTTTTCGTTCGTCTCTGCTGAGGATGCGGCAAAAGTGCTCGAAGAGCTACCCGATTGCCAATGGTGGTTGTTATTCGCCCTGAGCCGTTGGGGCGGCCTACGGGTGGGTTCGGAAGTGCGCCGGCTCACGTGGGACGATATCGATTGGCAACGGCAGCGATTCACGGTCTGTAGCCCCAAAACAGAGCATCACCAAGGTGGCGGTAGTCGCACTGTCCCGATATTCCCTGAGCTGGCTAAACTTCTGGACGAACGATACGCCCAGGCCGAGGAAGGCGAGACGTTGGTGCTACCGATGCTGGCGAAGTGTACCGACACCGCGCTACGGCAATTGTTGGTGCGTGCCATCGTCCGAGCTGGCGTCCAGCCGTGGCCACGGCCATGGCACAACATGCGAGCCACACGTCAGACGGAATTGGCCGATCGCTTTCCTGGACACGTGGTGTGCAACTGGTTGGGCAACAGCGAGACAACAGCCATCAAGCACTACTTGCGAGTGCGTGACGACCATTTTGACAAAGCGGCGCAAAATGCGGCGCAGTCTATGCACGAACAGCAGCGCAGGGCACCGCAGGCGAATTGGGCCGATAACCCAAAACCCCTAGAAAAACAGGCCCATGCAACTACCTGCAAGGTAGTGCACGGACGTACAGTAGTCCGGGAGGGACTCGAACCCCCGACCAAGGGATTATGAGTCCCCTGCTCTAACCAACTGAGCTACCGGACCGTTGGTGACTAGTTAATCCTAAAATTAAGCTGCGACAAAGCCTATTATTGCGTACCAGACAGAGTCTCGCAATCAGGAGCCTTGCTCCCGGGGAGGTAAACTTGGCTGGTCGAAAGAAATTGTTGCTGCTCTTGACGTATAATTTGTTAAAACCGGGGCATGCGTCGCACTCTACTTGGCATTTTGGCTCTCGTTTTTTTGATGACTGCCGGGGGGATCTTTCTTCGTGGGTTGGCTCACGAGTCTACCCTGGCGCTGAGTGTGTGCCTTCGGATGGGATTGGTGCTCGGGGCAATGTGGCTGGCTTACGAGCAGGTGCATGAGATCATTCGGCGTACGCCGCCCTGGGTAATGGGCGGGGCGGCTCTTGGACTACTCGTGGTTGTTGTGCGTCCTCGAGCGATTATCGCGGTTGGGCCCCTTCTGGTGAGTGCCGCAGCACTTTATGGGCTTGGCAAATTCCTCAAGCCAGTGCAGCGATCAAAAAAGAAAAATAGTCCCTCAAGGCCGCCAGAGGATCGCTCGGACTGAAGGAATTGTAGTAAAAGTAGGCGACCGGACGGGGTTTGTTTGGCTCTATTTGCAGCAGTAGGGCGGTTCAGCTAAAAAACTGCTTGCGACCCACGGGCGGGAATGCGTCTTGGAGGTGCCGGACGTTAGGACGCTTTTGATCTTCAGGCCAAACGACCTCGATGACGTCGAATCGGCTGGCGTACTCCAGCAAGCGGTGCGACTTGAGGAAGGCCAAGGCGGCACGGGTGAGACGTGCTTGCCGATTGGCGTCGACCGCTTCGGCAGGACGACCTTTTTCTTTGCTTCGGCGGGTTTTCACTTCGACGAAGACGACCGTTTGACCTTCGACGGCCAGGATGTCGATTTCGCCGTAGCGTTGCCGATGCCGGGTGAAGAGAATTTTGTAGCCGAGCCGACGGAGATATCGAGCGGCATACCTTTCACCACGCTCTCCGAGCGAGAGCGGTCGAAACCATTGCCGTAGCCACTGCGACAGCCGTAGCCACTGTGACAGAGACATAGGCGGTAGGAACTCGGACGTCTACGACTTGGCCTTGGTGCGTTCGACGCGACGTTCTTTCAGACGAGTCGCTTTGCCAGAAAGTTCGCGGAGGTAGAAAAGCTTGGCGCGACGGACGACGCCGCTTCGTTTGACTTCGACCTTGGCGATTCGTGGCGAGTGGAGGGGGAACTTTCGCTCGACTCCCTGGCTGGCGACAATCCGGCGGACGGTGAACATTTCGCGGGTTCCCGATCCGTTACGAGCAATCACGACGCCGGAAAAAACCTGGATGCGTTCTTTTTCGCCTTCCAGAATTCGGGTGTGGACGTCGACCGTGTCGCCGATGTCAAACTTGGGGGCATTCTCGTTGAGGCTCGCCTGCTCAACATGGTTCATAATTTCTTGGCTCATATTTGGCTTCCTTTAATTCTTGTCGTCTTTATGCTTTTTAGCCAACAGGTCGGATCGACGCTGCTGGGTCCGCTCTAGGCTGTTTTGTTCTCTCCACGCTGCGATCGCCGTGTGATCGCCGCTGAGCAGCACCTCGGGTACTCCCAGGCCGCGGTATTCTCGCGGGCGGGTGTACTGGGCATGCTCAAGCAGTCGGCCGCTCGTCGCCGCCATCATCGAAAAGGAGTCGAATCGGCTACTATTTTCGTCTCCTAAAACTCCCGGCACCAGCCGGATGGTTGTGTCAATCAGTACCATGGCGGCCACTTCGCCCCCGTTGAGGACAAAATCTCCCACCGATATTTCATCGGGTTCGAGTAGGTCGCTCACCCGTTGATCGAACCCTTCATAACGTCCGCACAACAGGAGCAGCCGATCGTGGGAAGCGAGTTCCTCGACGACTGCTTGATCTAACTTTCTTCCTTGCGGCGAGAGCATCACCAGATGTCCTGGCCGCTCGCCCATCGCTTGGACCGCTTCGACGGCTTCGACCGTCGGCTCGGGTTTGAGTACCATGCCGGGGCCACCGCCAAAGGGGCGGTCGTCGACGCATTTGTGTTTGTCGCGACTCCAGTCGCGCAGGTTGTGTAACTTGATATCAACTAGCGAGCGCTCGATGGCAAGCTTCAGTAAGCTTTGGGTCATGTAGCCGGAAAATATTTCCGGGAACAGAGTCAGTACCTCGAATCGCATTCCAGTTCAGTCGTTTTTATTTGTCCGACTTCGGAGCTTCCTCGGCTGGGGCTTTTTCTGCTGCGGGGGCAGCTTTTGCTTCCGTCACTTCTGCTGCCGGAGCTTCCTCGGTTTTGGCTTCCTCGGCTGCGGGAGCTTCTGCTTTGGCGACTTCTGCGGCCGGTTCCTCGGGTTTAGGCTCCTCTGCTTTTTTGGGCAGAGACGCGGGCGCACCGGGGTCGGCAATGGTTTTGGGGGCTGAAAGACGCTCGAGCGCTTCTTTTTGCTGCTGGATGTGGGTCCCCGCGCTTCCGTATTTCTTGATTAATACGGCACACTTCTCCGAAGGTTGGGCTCCGACGCTCAGCCAATAATCGACGCGTTCGGCATCGAACACCGCGCGGGCGTCCGTTTCGGGGACACTGGTGTCGTAGGTGCCCAGCTCTTCGATCGGTCGTCCGTCACGCGGGGTATGCTGATCGAAGGCACAAATACGATAGAATGGCCGATGGGCGCGACCCATCTTTTTCATGCGGATTCTAACTGCCACTTCGCTCTCCTGGCTTGCTGTCTTGTCTTCTTGAAAGGTGCGGGAATCCCAGATTCTCGCAGAAGGAGGGGGGATCTGGCAAGGGGCAAAAAGAGGATGGAGGAGGGCTAGTTTCGAGGGATTTGGCCATTTCCGTAAGACATCAGCCGAAAGCAGTCAATTAGCCACATAAAGAGAGGGTTTTTCAGTGAATTCGAGGAGTAAAATAATAACCCGAATTCGGTTTTAGGCATTGCCGCTCGCCTGACGTAATACTATCCCGCGTCGCGGAGTAGCTCTCCTTCGCCACAAAGAATCGCCTTGAGCCGCTCAAATTCCTGGTGGTTTTTGAAATGGATCGTGATCCGCCCTCGCCCTTTGGCTGTCTGTCGGAGATCGACTTTGGCCCCCATCGCCAAACGAAGCTGCTGCTCCACCTGAAGGAGGTGCTCGCTCGGCGAAGGCTTGGCGGGCTTCGTGCCGTCCTCGGCTGCGACGACCGAAAACGGTTCGGCGTCGGCTCGGTGGATGTGATCTTGAATCAACTGCTCGG
>JAADIN010000134.1 GCA_013151315.1 Planctomycetota bacterium
GAGTACACTTGGTAGTTTGCGAGTCGTGAGTGCCCTGCGGCAACTCGCATCTCGCGCCTCCCGACTCGCACCTCTAATGCAAGAACCCCTCGCTAGCCGATACCTCTCCTAACAGAGTTGTATCGAAGTCTCTTCATTTCACGCTAGCAACGCATTCGCGAGGGTTCTGCCATGGTTCCTTTTGGTTCCAAATTGCCTAAATCTAAGTCATCTCAAACCAAACTGCGGCGAACTAAGCTTTCGTTTGAAACTCTGGAACGGCGTGAAATGCTATCGGCCGATGGGGCTGAGATTTTTGGTATCGTGCGGACCGACCTGCAGGGCGATGGCGATGCCAGCAACGATGTCGTGGTCGTGGGTGCTATCGCGACGCTCTATCGAGATGGCGGTAATGGCGTCTTTGGCGGCGACGACACGGCGATGGGTTCTCCTGTGACCACCGACTCGGGCGGTCGATACCAATTCGATCAGGTGGGAGCTGGAAAATATTTTGTTCAGATTTCGTTGCCCTCGGACTTGCAGTTTCGTGCTGGCCAGGACGTGAAGGAAATCAACATCTCGGCCGACGAAGGCGACGGCATCATGGGGCAGACGATCGACGGTTTTACGACGACCCAGGTGGCAGAAGCAGCACCGCCCTTGCCCTCCAGCGCAATCTCGCAGTTGATCGACTCCAGCGTGCTTGGCGGCGAGCGCGACATTTGGGTCGAGCTAACCGAGAGTACCAACATCATCTCGTCAGTCAAATTGGCCTCAAGCGGCGGCAATCTCTATCTGGCCACGGGACCTGGCACGACCGGCAATGCCAAGGTGGTTTGGGACGGCATCGACTCCTCGGCCCAACTGGTCAACCCGACCGGCCTTGGTGGCATCGACCTGACGCAGGACAATGATGGCAATACGATGACCGGTATCGCGTTGACCTCGGGAGCCGATCATCCCAATGCCAAAATTACGATGCGGATCTACACCGATGCCAACAATTGGTCGGAATTCACAACTACTGTTCCCGAATCACCCGGCGGCATGGCAATCGATCAAGCGACATTTAATTTTGATGATGTCCCCACAGCCAGCTCAGGCTCGGGAGCCGATTTTACGAATGTTGGCGCGTTGGAACTTACGTTCGAGGGCGTCTCGGCAGTCGATGGCCAAGTCGCGCTGATAGGCTTGGTGGGTCGCGCAAACAAACAGCTCGATTTTACCGCTTCGCCTCGCTTGAGTTTGGGCGATCACGTTTGGGCAGATGCCGACGACGACGGGGTACGTCAAGCGACCGAGTCGGGCATCGCCAACGTAAAACTCAACCTGTTTGAGGATGTCAACGGCGACAACGAGTATACCCAGGGAGTCGACGCGCTGCTCGGCATGACGACCACCGACGCCAATGGCGATTATCTGTTCACCGATCTGTTTCCTGGGAAATACCTAGTCCAGGTCGACCCGATGAACTTCCAGTCGACCGGGCCGTTGGCGGGGCTAAGGTCTAGCACAGGCAACGATCCGGCTCCCGACCCGGACAACAACGTGAACGGCGATGACAATGGAACGGCGATGGCCGGTGCCGGCGTGGTAAGCCAGTCGGTGATGCTCGCGGGAAACAGCGAGCCAACCAACGATGGTGATTCCGACAGTAACTCGAACCTCACCATCGATTTTGGTTTCTTCGGCTTTGATCTCGTGTTAGACAAAGCGATCGAGCAGACGACCGTCACTCCGCGAGAGACACTTGACTACACGATCAAGATCGACAACGAGGGCCCCTCGGCAGCGGCCAACACGACGTTTGAGGACACGCTGCCCGACGCCGTAACGTTTGTCTCCGCCTCGGCAACTCTTAATGGTGGCGATTTTGACGCTGGTTTCCAAAACACGGGCGGGGTCGTGACGGCAGATCTCGGAACGCTGCAGAGTGGCGATGTCGTGATTATTACGATTCTGGCCACGGTCAACGACAATGCAACCGGTACGCTTATCAACACCGCGACGGTGAGTGCTCCGAAAGAGATCGATCTCTCGAACAATACCGATACGGTTTCCAATCCCTTGTCGCCGCGGATCGATCTGGCCATTACCAAGACCGACAGCCGCGATCCGGTCGAACCGGGCAGCACGTTTAGTTACACGCTCGATATCGTAAACAATGGACCCTCGGACGCCACGGGCGTTATCGTGACCGACAATTTGCCCGATACGGGAGTGACGTACCAAGGTGCATCGCGGACACCGGCTTCTGTTTCGGGTGACCAGCTCGTCTTCGATATTGGTGATCTGGCCAATGGAGAATCGACCAGCATCACGATTGATGTTCGCGTGGATGAAGACTTTGTTGGCGAGCTGCTTAATCATACCGAAGTGCGCGGAAATGAGACAGAAACTACCCTTGCCAATAACGAAGATACCGAACCGACGCTCGTAAACATCGACCCCGCCAGTTTGGCTGGTTCGGTCTTTGTCGATCGAAACGACAACGGGGTGTTTGACTCAGGCGAGACGCCCATTGCAGACGTTTTGGTCTCGCTCCGCGGGATCGATATCACTGGGGCAACGGTCGTCCGAACCACTAGAACTGCCTCAGACGGTTCTTACCTGTTTGAGGACTTGAACCCTGGGACGTATCGTTTGGTGGAAACGCAGCCTACGCGCTACAACGATGGTCAGGACAATCTTGGCACGCTAGGCGGTGCTCACGGCGAGAATCCGGGGCAGCTGTTGATCCCCAACGATGTGGATCCGTCACAAATTCAAGACCTGTTCCTGGAAATTCAGCTTTCTAGCGGCGATGCCGGCGTCGATTACGACTTTGGCGAGTTGGCCAACCACATCAGCAAGCTCGATTTCATTCGACGGGCGAATTGGTAGGAAGAAGGCGCTAGGCGCAAGTTCTTGGCCAGCTTCAGCTCAAATTTTTACAGGATTGGGGGACAGGACGGGGCGCGAAATCCAGATCGGATGTTGGCCCCGCACCGTTCATGTCGCGAAGCCCTGCGGATTGTTTCCCTAGTTCAAGCGTTACGCATCCAACTCCTCCCATCGAGAGTACGCCACGGCCAATTTTTTTTCGGCGACGCTCAGGTTTTTTTGATCGACTGCGATCTGCTCGCCCGGTCGCTGGAAAAACCGAGGGTCTTCCATCGCCTCATGGATCGTCGCTACCTCGGCCTCTAGCTTTTCAATTTTCTTCGGCAAACTTTCTAGCTCGCGCTGGTCTTTATAGCGCAGCTTTTTTTTCGGTGAGGTTGGTTCTGCCTGAAGAGCCGCCTTCGTTTGTTTTTCCGGCTCCGATTTCGCTGTTTCTTTTGCCTTCGCACGTTGAGCCAACCAATCGTCGTACCCGCCGACGTACTCCCGCACACCACCTGCCTCGAACACGATCGTGCTGGTCACCACGTGATTCAAAAAGGCCCGATCGTGGCTGACCAGCAAAATGGTTCCCGGGAAATCAACCAGCTTTTCTTCGAGCATCTCTAGCGTTTCCGTATCCAAATCGTTCGTCGGCTCATCGAGCACGATCACATTGGCCGGCTTGGCGAACAGCTTGGCCAGCAGCACCCGATTGCGTTCGCCGCCCGAAAGAAATTTTATGGGCGTGCGTGCTCGGTCGGGTGCAAACAAAAACTCCTGCAAATAGCCGATGATGTGCTTTTGCTTTCCACCAATCTCCATTTCCCGCCGGCCTTCGCCCACGTTCTGCTCGATCGTTTCCTCTTCGTTGAGCTGACCGCGAAGTTGATCGAAGTAGGCAACTTGCAGATTGGTGCCGGTCCGAACCGTGCCGCTCTCGGGATCAAGTTGCCCCAACAAAATCCGAAGCAAGGTCGTCTTGCCGACCCCATTGGGGCCGATGATGCCGATCTTGTCGCCGCGCATAATCATCGTCGAAAAGTTATTCAGAATCGGGCGCTCCGGATAGCCAAAAGAGACCTCTTTTATTTCCGTCACCAAGTTTCCGCTCCGCTGTCCTGCTTGGATTTGCATGCGGACTGCCCCTGGGTCGCTGCGTCGTTCGCGCCGCTGTTCGCGCATTGCCTCCAGCGATCTTACGCGACCTTCGTTGCGTGTTCGCCGCGCCTTGATCCCCTGACGAATCCATACTTCCTCTTGAGCCAATTTTTTGTCGAACAGGGCGTACTGCTTTTTTTGGGCCAAGAGCACATCTTCCTTGCGCCGCAAAAAGGTGTCGTAGTCGCACGACCAGTCAAACACTCGCCCCCGATCGATCTCCAAGATGCGCGTCGCCAGATGACGCAGAAACATTCGATCATGCGTCACAAAAATAAGCGTCCCTGGCCACTGCATAAGAAAACCTTCCAGCCAGCTAATCGCCTCGACATCAAGATGGTTCGTCGGTTCATCGAGCAGCAGCAGCTCGGGTCGACAAACGATCGCCCGCGCGAGCAGCACTCGTCGTTTCATTCCCGAGGAGAGGGTCTCGAACATCGCCTCGCCATCAAGATCCATTTGCGAGAGCGTCCGATCGACCAACTGATCGCCTTCCCATTCGGTGTCGATCTGTCGATATTTTTCGCTCAAGCCCAACGCAATTTCCTGGGCAACGGTCAGGTCGGAGCCACTGGGAACATCTTGTTGCAGATAAGCGACCTCGGTCCCTGGCAACAACGTAATCGTGCCATGATCGGGCTCGACTTCGCCGCGAAGCATTTTCAGCAGGGTCGATTTCCCGGTGCCATTCCGGCCAAGCAGCCCGATCCGCCCCCCCGCTTCGATCTGGCAACTGACCTCGTCCAGCAAGTTGGGGCCGCGAAATCCAATCGAAATGTCTTGTAATGAAACCAGCGCCATGAAGAAAAAGTCCTATCTCCGTTCAAAATCCGGTAATTAGTTAGCCATCGGCTTTATTTTTTTGCAAGACACACCATATTACCCGGTTAAACCAAGGGTGGAAAGCAGCGGACCAAGCCGAGGGTAGCACATTCCCCCCCGGAGCGCTAGCAGGACGATTGCAAAATGTGAGCCGCACGGCGCTAGCCGCGGGCCAGTAGCTGAGTAACGCTCTGCCCGCCTCCGCTACCCGACGCTAGCGCGTTGCGGCTCATATTTCGCAATCGTCCTGGTGCATGGAACCCACTTGCTCGCGCTTCGTGCT
>JAADIN010000283.1 GCA_013151315.1 Planctomycetota bacterium
GCCAAGTGCTCGACCTATTCAGCGAGCACGAATGCCGAAACTACTTCAAACACTGTGGCTACCGCTACTGCTAAATGAAGAACGCACTAGTCGCGCTCGATATCGATTGCTTCTACGACGTGAGGTGTGGGAAGCAGAAAAGAAAAATTGGAACAGAATTGGAACCAAATTGGCTATTTAAGTGCTATGTGGGTGCAATTCGCTTGCCATGCCGAAACTCAAAAAGTGCTTAAATACAGGCATTTTTTCCCAAATGTCACGTGTGTCCAATACAACTGAAACCTAAAAAGGGTGGACTTGGAGTCCAGTGGGAGGGAACTCCCTCGCAGAATGACACACGGAAAGAGTTTGTTTTCGTTGCAAAAATCCAGTTCTTGCGAATCTGACCAAAATCTGACACGCTTGGGGCCATGCAAGCCCCATATTGGCGACATTTGGATGCCGTAACCAAAATGCCTCGATCGGTGTCCTCTCCGCGTTTCACACCCAATTGTCCTGTAAGTGCCATGTTGTTAAGATATTTTTTTTGTGGATTTAGGTTCCAGTTCCTTCGGGAGTGCCGGTTCGACTCCTGTCATCCCTACTTGTTGGTAGCAAACAACTTACTGAAATGTTTCAATGGGAAGTGGGACGTCTGCTGGCCTGCTACGACTTTCCCGCTCTACGACTTTCCCGCCGAGCATTGGAAACGCCAGCCCAATCAAGAGCACCTTTGCCATCGTGCGTCTGCGGACCAAGAAGACCAAGGAAGCTGCCTGAAATTCCAAAATCCTATCCATAGGTTCTTGCAATAGCATGCATTTCCACACGAATGCGGGCGGAACCCTCTATTCCCCCGTGATTCATTTCATCTCCGTATCAACCACTCCAATCCCCTCACGATAATAACTAAACCTAACATTCGGATGATCCGCCAGTAGCGACATTGGCACCGAACTGTCGGGAATCTGCTTGCTGATCATCAGCGCCGTCAGACGAATCCCAAAAGGGTTGTCGTGATAGCCCGGATGCCAAATCGAAACGCAGTCGCTCTTCCAGGTTTCCACAGGTCCCACCGTCGCCGCACAAGTCGGCACCAACGGAATGTACCCGCCGCCCGAAGTTCGGGCATTCTGAATGACCGTCAACGGATGCAAATCGGTAACGCGCGTCTTCAGTTGCCGATATTCTTCTGGCGTGGGCGGCGCGTCCTTGTAGTCGCCTTCCCGCCGGACAGGATCGTTAAACGCCCAGTGTTTGACCTCTCCCTGGCCCCCTTGCATCAATAGACAACGCACGTCGTCGTAGCTTTTGGAGTATTCGTCCAGATTGGTCGGGAAATGAATATTCGCCGCCGGCATCAGGAGCTCGGGCCGAATGCGATCGAAACAAAGCTCCATGTCGGCCTTCGCGAACGAAAGCGGATGGTCGGTCGAAACCGGTTTTCCGTCTTCGATCCATTCATCCATGCCCCAAAAATGGGCGTCATGCAGCTTGATGTCCAGCGCGTTGACCATCTGCGCAACCAATGGCAACTGGTCGGTTGGACCAATTGGGCCACAAATGCCGACCGGATTGTCCGGCGTCGCCTGTTGCCAAACACGAAGGTATTCCAAAGCCTCGGCGCAATAAAACTCGCGAAGGCTATCGTACATTGTCACTTCGAATCCATCGCGCGAGAGCTGCTCGATATCTTTGGGAGTGAGCTGCGCAGCCTCCTTCAGGATTTCCTCGTCCAGGGTCGTATAGTCCCACCAATCGGGGGCCACTTTGCTCAAGGGTCGTGCCATGGGATTACTTTGCTCCAAAAAGTTCAGTGAGTAAATCAAACGTAGGGTAAGGATGTCCAAGATGCTGAGTAAACGCCTCGGCGTGCTCCACTCCGAGTTCTGCGCCACGTGATCCGCTGTGCCGTTTCATCGCCTCGACATATTCATCCATGCCATGATGGGCACGAAGCCACTCGCGCTGCGAGGCGTGGCAAACAAGCATCTCGGTCTTGCGGTCGTACTGCTCGGTCACTTCGACGAGACAAGTCGGCTGAGCCACCTCGCCAGTGTACGGATTCACCGCGCCAATCGGGTCGCAGTAATAGAGCCAAGGAATCGCCGAGCCTTCGATCCGTGGCAACTTCGAGGCATTGGGAATCGGATAGGCAAACGCTGCCCGGCGGGCCAACAAATGCGTCTGCTCATGGTCGAGCATGTAGTCAAGCCGAGGATGGGCAAACACGAGCGTGGGGGCTACCTTTCGAAAAAGATCGATCGCCTTTTTTCCTGATTCACGGTCGAAGACCACATTCGCGTCCCGCTCCTCCAGGCAGTGATAGGTTGCCCCAATCACTGCGGCTGCCGCAGCTCCTTCCGCTCGGCGAATCTCCGCAATTTCGTCCTGCGAGAGGTCTACCGTCCCACAGTCGCCCGGCGTGGCGGTCGCGATATGAACTTCCCAACCCGCATCGGCCAGTCGGCATAGCGTACCGCCGCAGATGAGCTCGGCATCGTCGGGATGGGCCAGCAGCGACAGGGCGACGCGGCGATCAGGCATCTTTTGTTCTGACAAAGCGAACCTCGGAGGGTTATCGAAGGGGTGCCGAAGTGGTACATTCTATCGCAATCGATCTGCCACACAAGCAATTCCTGAAAGAGTTCCCCCAGCATGCCGGAAGCAATCAAAACACTTGATACGAAACTCGAACGAATCCTCGCAGACCCTTCCTGCGACGATTTTATCCTTGCCGACGCCAAGGATGCCGACATGGCCTTCGGCATGGCTTCGCCCGGGGCCAATTCGCCTGAAGACGACGCCGCAGGCCGCTTCAAAACGCTTGGCCAATATCGCGAGCAGGTCCGTCAAAACGTCGAGCAAGGTCTGCTCGACATCATGCTCATGAGCGCCAGCACGAGCGAAGTGCTGACGATCAACGAAAAACTGTTCGCCGACAACGCCATCACGCCTGCGGTACGGATGAACGACACGACCGACATCTGGTCGGCCGCCGGTGCCAACTATCGCAGCCACCCCGCGCTGCCGTTTCGCTCGGCGCTAGTCGACCATGCTGCCTGCGGGAAGCTCGATACGACGGGTGACTCGCCTCGATGCGGCGTCGACCTGGGCCTCTATTCGATCACTTTCAACAACTGTGCCGACTACGATTCCGAAACGCTCAACGCCTATCGCGAGTTTCGCATCGAAGCCGAGCTCACCGGTTTCCGCCACTTCCTCGAAGTCTTCGACCCCAACTGCATGCAAGCATCGGTCGACGACCTCGGTCGATTCATGAACGACAGCATCGCCCGCACCCTGGCCGGCGTTGTCGAAAGTGGCCGGCCCATCTTTCTAAAAATCGCTTACCACGGCCCCGCAGCGATGGAACAATTGGTCGAGTACGATCGTTCGGTCGTCGTCGGCATTCTCGGCGGAGCTTCTGGCACCACGCTCGACGCATTCCATCAACTTTGGGAAGCGAAAAAATATGGTGCTCGCGTTGCCCTCTATGGACGCATGATTAACAACAGCGAACATCAACTCACTTTCATTCAGCACCTGCGCTGGATAGCTGACGGCGAAATCCAAGACCCGGCCGAAGCGGTCAAATCGTATCACGGCGAACTGCAAAAGCTTGACATCGCGCCGTATCGCCCACTGGATGACGACCTCAAAAGTACGGCCACGTCATGACAGAAAATCCCCCTCCCTTTTTAGAGGCAGGCTAAGGGGAGGGTTCTGCGTCGGGACAAAGCGTCAAGCATCCTCACATCGAAAAACACTCATCAAAACCTGAAAGCTGCATGCCCTCCGCAACTCCCAAAATTGTGGTCGCAGGACATATCTGTCTCGACATCATTCCGACGTTTGCCGGTGACGGCGGCGGCCAGATCGAGCCGGGAAGGCTCTACCTGATGGGACCCGCCATCTGTGCCACCGGCGGGGCGGTCTCCAATACGGGTTTGGCTCTGCACCAACTGGGCGTCGCCACGAAGCTTATCGGCAAAGTCGGCAACGACCTCTTTGGCGGCGAGGTGCTAAACATCTTACGCCGTTACGGGCCAACCTTAGCCGACGGAATGGTGGTTGCCGAGGGCGAAAGCACCAGCTATTCAGTCGTCATCAGTCCGCCGGATGTCGATCGGTCGTTTTTGCATAGCCCTGCTGCCAACGATACCTTCCGAGCAGAAGATGTCGCGGATGCAGCCCTCACCGGCGCACG
Source organism: Planctomycetota bacterium (assembly GCA_013151315.1). GTDB lineage: Bacteria > Planctomycetota > Planctomycetia > Pirellulales > Lacipirellulaceae > Bythopirellula. Next base: position 4,190 of record JAADIN010000283.1, read on the forward strand.
CCTGTTTCATTTCGGCTACCCACCGATCATGCAGGAATTTTATACCGATGGCGGCGAGCAAATGAGCCAACTTTTTCAGCGGGCGAAGAGCCAAGACGTGCTCACCTCGCTCGACATGGCCATGCCCGACCCCAATTCTATCGCGGGGCGCTCCGACTGGATCGCTTGGCTAGAAAAGGTATTGCCTTCGGTCGACATTTTTCTGCCGAGCATCGACGAAATACAACTCATGCTCCGCCGCGACCTCGACCAACCTGTCGACGCAGCCCTGCTGCACGAGCTAGCCAATCAACTGCTAGCCATGGGAGCCGGCGTGGTCGTTCTCAAGCTAGGAGACCAAGGCCTTTACCTAAAAAGCGGCGAGACAGACCGCTTACCCGAGTCGTGGAAAAACCGGGAACTCCATACCCCTTGCTTCCAGGTCGACGTCGTAGGAACCACTGGCGCCGGCGACTGCACGATCGCCGGCTTCCTCGCCGCGGTAGTCGACGGCGCGAATCCACCGGAAGCTCTTGTCGACGCGGTAGCCGTCGGTGCCTGCAACGTAGAAGTCGCCGACGCCACGAGCGGCATTCGCCCCATCTCAGAAGTGCGCAACCGAATCCAATCCGGCTGGAAGCGTCACCCCGCTATCATTGATTCCCACGGCATCGACTCCCACGGCATCGATTCTCCCGGCTGGACCTGGGACGAGGCGTCCGGCGTTTGGGCTGGGCCGAAAGACGGCGAGGGGTAAAACCACTCCGTCCATTTCAGCTACTTCCCTATCCAGCGATCTCGCCCCCTCTCTTGGGTTTTTGCCCCACATCTCCTGTGGGAGTTCTTTTGCCCTGGTGTTTTGTGCCAAAAGGACGAAACGGGCTTCTTGGTTTGAGGGTTCGCTCTGGCATGGCCGCATTTTTGGTGGCATGAGTTTAGGCAGAAAAACGCGATGTGGGGTTGAGGTGACAAAAGGGTTGGGAATTGCGAGTCCAGAGTAGCACGCCTCTTCGAGTCGTGTTTGCTGATAACGACACGACACGACTCGGAGAGGCGTGCCACTCTTTGCGCGATGGAAATTATCGCTTATTGAAAGGGCGATTGTGAGTGTTTTTTTTGGCCATGCTGCGTGGCACGTAACCCACACATGGCCCCGCCCTCTGGGCGGGGAAAAACCGGTCGCCGGTCGTTTTACGTTTCCACCCAGAGGGTGGGGCTATATGACAGTTGCTGTTGCATAATACCGCCGATAGAATGAGCCTGGCCCCACGAAACGCACGCTTGGCAACTCGATTTAGAAAACACGGGGAAAGTCACGATTGACCCCTACGTCGAATTGCGTTGGGTCGACCAAGATGGTTTTGAATTGATCATGTGCTACGGTTCGGCAGGTAAAAAAGTCGAGCCGGGCGAGACGCGGCATTTTTCCGGCACCAACATCCTGGACCCCGAGGAAGCCCGGCTTTTCTACGAGGTAACCATGGACATAACCGAATAACCCCCATGCGCAGCCCCTTCCAGCAAGCAGCCGTTCACGGAAAACTGAAACACAGAGGCACAGAGGCACAGAGAGAACGGAGTTTTTCAAGCATTTCCTCCGTGTCTCTGTGGTAAAATTCCTTAGAACCATGCCTGAAACATCAAGCTTTTGCCTACAATCCTGGTGGCAGTTATTGCGTATTGGCAACGTATTTACTGCCATCA
>JAADIN010000105.1 GCA_013151315.1 Planctomycetota bacterium
AACTCCCGTGGCCCGATGAAGGGAGGGCTCCGATTTCATCCCGAAGTCGATCTCGACGAAGTCCGAAGCCTTGCCTCGCTCATGACTTGGAAGACCGCCGTCGTAAATATCCCTTACGGGGGAGCCAAAGGAGGGATTGCCGTCGATACGCGCAAGCTAAGCACCCGCGAACTCGAACGCATCACCCGAAAATTTGTCGACGAAATCCATGACGTCATCGGCCCCGACACCGACATCCCTGCCCCCGACATGGGCACCAATGGCGAGGTCATGGCCTGGATTATGAATCAACACAACAAGTACCACGGATTTTCTCCGGGCGTGGTCACTGGAAAACCAGTCGAACACTACGGCATTCCTGGGCGCGAAGAAGCGACCGGTCGGGGCGTCGGCATTTTAACTCTCAAGACTCTCGGTCGATTAGGCCACAAACCGCAAGACACGCGGGTAGCAATTCAAGGATTTGGAAACGTAGGCTCCCATGCTGCCAACTTCCTGCAACAGGCCGACTGCCGAATCGTAGCCATCAGCGACATCAGCGGCGGCTACTACTTGGAAAAGGGCATCAATGTCACCGAAGCCATTAGCTATTCCGATTCCAACAATCACACGCTCGAGGGCTATGATTCAGCCAAGCGCATTTCCAACGAAGAACTGCTCGAGCTCGACGTCGAACTGCTGATCCCTGCTGCGCTCGGAGGCGTTATCACTGCGGAGAACGCTCCACGAATCAAGGCACCATTGATTATCGAAGCCGCGAACGCACCGATCCGTCCCGACGCCGACGACCTGCTCAGCGAACGGGGTACGGTTATTTTGCCTGATATCCTGGCCAATGCGGGTGGCGTGACGGTGAGCTATTTTGAATGGGTGCAAAACCGCCAATACTACCAATGGGGGCTCGATCGCGTGCGACAAGAATTGGATCACGTTCTTTCTTCGGCGTTCGAAGAAGTTTGGAACTTATCGCGTGAGCATGAGGTCAGCCTTCGCACGGCAGCGTTCATGCTCGGCATCAATCGCGTCGGCCGAGCAACCGTTCTCGGTGGAATCACCTAGCAAGCGAACCGTGGCGTCCCCACCCACGGCAACTTACTCCCAAGACGATAATTCCCAGGAAAAGGCCATGTTAAACAGCTCCCTAGCAAAACTGCCGATCTTTAACGGCATGTCGGAAAAAGAAGTCCAAGAAGCACTCGCTTGCGCCCACATGGTCGAAATTTGCGCTGGCGAAAAAATCATTGCGCAAGGAAAGCATGTGCCAAATCTTTGGTTCATTCGAGAAGGACGCTGCGAAATCCGGCGGCGTACCGAGGCTGGCTGCGAATTGAAACTTGCGGAGTTGGAGTCTGGCTCGCAATTTGGCGAAATGTCTTTCTTCCATGCCGCACCACACTCGGCCGACGTCATTGCGCTAACTGATATGATGCTCTTAAAAATGGCCCGCAAAGACTACGATCAACTCTGCGCCGATGGCAACCCGATCGCCTTCAAGCTAGCGCTCAACAGCCTGGAGCAACTTGCCGACCGTCTCCGCCGCACCGACCAATGGATCACCGACTTGGTCTGCAAAGAAAACCATCAACCCACCCCAAGCGAATGGACCTCGTTCCGCAAGCTCGTCTTCCGTGGGTAGTGATCGCAGAAGCTAACGCGGATGAAACTTCCAAACGCGGTTCATAGGGACGATCAACGTGGCAGATGAGGGGAGCACTCGGCCTCGCTACCTGATACCAGTCGTGGCCCAGGAGGATTTTGTTACGGCCTCGACTATAATTTCCACCGAACCCCCACCGACGAAATTGTCACCAATTAGGAAAGGAATAAGACGCAGGCAAAGACGAAGACCGCGATGCAACGAGCTGACTGTCTAAGCCGCATGAGTCCAGGGGCACAGTTCCCCAAAATCAAATGGCGATTCTCCCTTTTGGAAAAGCCATTCTCGCACGTAGTGCCCTAGCCTTTGAAGTCGCTTGTCTGAAATTCCATGAGTATAGAACTTGGCCCCAGTATCTTTGTGGTCCAAATGTCCCATGACGTGCTTTACGGCTTCAATATCAATGGAATCTCGGCCAACAGTATTAAACGTGTGCCTTAGAGCATAAAAAGACCGGCCTTTTTTGCATTCAACTGTGGAGTGAGACTCTACCGCCTTAGTGAATCCACTTGAGACGGCGGAATCTTTGGACATTCGATTACCATACTTAGTCACAAACACATAGTCTTCTGCTTCTAGCTTCACGTTTGTTCTTTTTTTCCGCCATTCTAAATGTTCGCGCAGGGCTTCCCTTGTTTCAGGCCACAGCCAAGCACCACGATCCCGAAAGTTTTTCTGACGCAAACCTCGCAGGAACTCACCGTCGAGATTGACGTCCTCAAACTTGATGTTGGATAAGTCACTGTTGCCTATGGCGGCATTGATTCCCAGAAGAATAGCTGCCTTCCAATTGACAGGGGCTACCTCAAGTATTGCGAGTATTTCTTCCCGCTCATAAAACTTATGGGTGGATTTTTCGGGGTGGTCTTGAGCGTATCGGGCGACCTGTCGACCGTCGGGTTTAACAAAATCGTCACCATAGAAGATGGCTTTGCGGAGGATGTTTTTCCCGCCGTAATTAAAAATCGATTTTGTGTCTCGAACGATGTTGCCAAGGGTCGTAGGAGAGCGCGACCCGTCATCAAAGTTATCTAAGAAATCACGGTAATCATTAGGGAGTATGGATTCGATCTCCCGGTCGTCACCGAAAAAATCCCGAACTCGATCGACGGCCCGTTGATTGTCTTCTACGCTTCTTTCAACAAGCTTTCCTTTTTCGAGATTGCGATTTTGATGCTTCATGTACTCATCGCATAACAGCCCGACTGAGAATTCGGACGATTGTGGTTTCTTTATCCCGTGGGGATCAATTCCTTTCAGGAATGAGGGGAGGTCTCGATGGTATTCTTCTAAGGCCCGGTCGTGCCCCTCCTTGACGTTCCCGTAGTCGATGGTTTTTTTCAGGGTGGGAACCCAGACTCGATAGTAGTCTCCACTATCTCGACGGCGAATGGTAAACGGTGATTTAGCAGGCAGATCGGTTCGGCAGCCGGATAAGGAAGCAGATACTCTCCGCCCTCTCTTCTTCTTTGGGTATTCCCCCGTTTCCTCATACACCAATTTTAATCGTTCATATTCGGTGGAGGCAGCTTTTTCGTTTTTGCCCAAATAGAGACAGCCTACTTGGGGAACCCGGATGTACCATTGGCCCGTCTTATGGTGGGCCAATTTCGGGAAATTTTTTTTGCTTTTGGGTGGTTTCTCTTGATTCGTAGCCATGCTAGACTCCTTGGTCCATTGCTAAAAATCGGGAGCGCGTCATCTTCACTTATAGGGGATATTCCCAAAAAGTGTTTGCGGAGGCAAAACTTGTGCCGATAGATAGGGGTAGTGGGCAATTTCCTTAGTAGCTAAGCAAGAATTAAACGCCCTTTGGTGCTTCAAGCCGATGTAAAAATTAAAGAAATATCGCGCGTAGTCGACCTGAATAGTGATAGAAAAATGTGTAGTAAAATGAGAGTAGAACTGGCTCAACCACTGGCCCTGGCTACGCATCATTGTAGAAAAGACCAAGACACACTGCAATAGCAGCGTGGCGCCGTAGCTCAATTGGTTAGAGCACCGGACTGTCGATCCGGAGGTTGCGGGTTCGATTCCCGTCGGCGTCGCTTGTTTTATAGAGTTTGTTGAGTCCCACGCCCTTGGTGTCACCTAAAGTGTCACCTATCACGTTCCAAAGCTCCTCTGCCGTAGCGTCGGCATTCTCGCCAACATAGAACTTGAGCGTTGTCTCGATCTTGGCGTGCCTCATCATTTCTTTGAGAATCGGCGGCATTACCCTCCGAGACCATCGGAAGCCGAAAGACCGCCGTAGATCGTGGGCGCTAGCGTACTTCGATGGCTCGCCAGTGTGTGGGTCTGACTCGACCACTATTCCAGCGATCTTGCCAATATCCGAGACCCTCTTCCCAATGCAGGAAGGGTCGCTAACAGCTTTTTTGCCGTCATCGCTTAGAACCTCAAAAACCGGCCCATAGCGATGCTCTGGCGGTATTGATTCGAGTAGTCGGGCAAATTCCGGTGCCATAGGCAGCAGACGGTCTCGCCCGCCTTTCTCCAAAGCCCCGCAGATTCGGAACATCGGGCGCTTGCGGGAAAAATCAACTATGTGCCCTCGGCTACCATTCCAATGCAGGTTGCAAGCTTCACGGAGCCGTAGGCCGCTTGTCCAATAGCCTCGCAGCAGGAATTGCCAAGACGGTGCTGCAATGCTCCCCACAACTTGAGGGGTAGCAGCGAGCATGATGTGGAACTCTTCTTCGGTAATTGGCCTGCCTCGCATGGCCTTTGGGGATCTCGGCATTTCGATCATTGGCATCGTCGTCATGTATCCTTGCCTCTGCGCCCATCGCAGAACAACTTTCAGTTGCCGTAGGTGTCGAGCAACTGTCGCCTCGCTGCGGCCTAGCCCGCGAAGCTTGGTAGCAAACGCCGTGACCCTTGCTGTTGTTGCGTCGGAGAGTTTCTTCGGGCTCGCAAGTCGAGTGAATACATTTAGCGTTCCTTCGTAGGTCTCGGCTGTACGTTTTTTCACCGCCGACAGCTTATGCAATTCGTGGTGCTCACGAAACTCATCCCACGTCATTAGAGATTTCTTCCGATATCGACCCTCTCGCAACTCAGCTTGCCAAACAGCAGCAACTTTCTCTGCCTCGCGGCGCTTATCTGTACCTGTTGATCTAGCAATTTGTTTGCTGGTCATTGGATCGACGTAACGCATTTGGAAGTGCTTGCGATTGTCTCGCTTCACAACGTGGACTTTGATCTCCTCGTTCATCGTTCATTCTCCGGGGGTGTTGCGGGTCGGGTTACTTCGTTTGCGCTCGCTACGGGGCGACTGGTGGCCCCGGTTTTGTCAAAATGGTGCCCGCGCGGCTCTCCGCCCATTGCTCTAGCGCCTTCACTGGGAAGAACACATGATGCCCGTCTCGGAAGTGTGGTGCTGGGCCACCCGAATCAACTGTGTTCTCTCGATTGATCCAGTGGTCGATTATCCAGCGGCGTTCGATGTTGAGTTGTTCGGCGAGCCTGTCAATGTGAATTATCGGTAGCACGACTACCTCCCTGATTCTCGGTGTACTTGGTTGATTTCATTGGCTTCGATAAACGCCGACCGCCCCGCACTGGAGCGGCCGGCGGGGAATTCAATCAATCAGCGATCGCATCATCAAGTCGCGAGCGCTCATGCCGAGCACGGCTGGGGCCAAGCACTCGCCGCGAGTGAGGCCTAGCTTTTTTCGCGCATGCGAAAGATGGGCTCGTACTGTTGCTCCAGTGACTCCAAGCTCTTTGGCGATGAGCTCGTTAGGCCAGCCCTCGAATACCAGCGAGAGTACATGCCGTTGGGCTGCGGTGATACCTAACCTTTCAAGGTTGTTGCGTACTTCGACTTCGTCGAGCGGTATCACGGAACCAGAATCCATTGCGTCGATTCGAGATTTTGCCGCCTTGTAGTGGTCGAGGGCGCTTTCGATCATCGCAACAATGTCGTCGGCACTTTCTCTTGGCTTTGGACGACTCGACTCGGGGTGGTACGCCGTTGCTCCAATGGTGCCTTGGTAAAATGAGACATGACAGGTACTTCCTTCCTGCACGCGTTTCAATCGAGAGCTTGCCCATCTTCCGATTCAGTTGGGTGTTCACCCAACTGAAAGACT
>JAADIN010000101.1 GCA_013151315.1 Planctomycetota bacterium
TGACCCCTTCGCGTTCAGGAGTCGCTGGCTTGTTCTGAACGACAATTTTGCAAAGTCCAGGCAAGGTGAACGTCTGCGAACCCTTGCTGTCCAGTGCCTTCGCGATTTCATCATTCAGGGCATCGAATACTGCGCTGACGTCTTTCTTCGCCAGACCGGTGCTCTCAGAAATGTTGTTGTAAATTTCGGTCTTTGTGGGTGGCTTGTTCGTTGCTGCCTCAGCCATTTTGGGGAACCCTCCTTAGTGTTTGTGGGTGGTCAGAGTTTTCGGGAATACCTAAAAACGTAGCATCCCGTGGATTGGATGTGCTGATTTTTTAAGACTGCTGGCGCTAAATTACAAGGCGTATTAGCCAAAATACCCGCAAAAACGGGGTTTTCCTCTGAAAAAGAGCTGCGTCGGGCGAAGATTTGCGAAGAACAGGGGTTTTGGCTGTTTAGGGAAGAGAGTGGAAGCACCCCCAGATGGGTGGTGTTTTTTGGGTAACTCCGTCACATTGATCTATTTTGACAGGTGCTGTAAACTGAAGATGGCTAGTGAGTTACGCCGTGTGCGCTGTCCTGGGAGTGGGCGGAAGTGGGCACTTGAGTGCTGCCTGGGGAGAGATAAGGGACGGTCTATCGTATGTCAGCACTGCTTGGGTACGCTCGATTGTCGCGACAAGTCGCGGCGCTTCTTTTTTGGTTTTTTGCGGGTTTGCAATTCGGGCTCTGGCCATGCTGGGGGCAGATTGTTTTGCCTCTTGTGAGGGCTCCGGAAAAGGCGGAGCAGGGTTATAGCGGAGTTTTTCTTCCGTCGGATCGAACCCTCTCCCGCGGCGTGCAACAGGCTCGTGAGCGGATTTCTGAAGGAGAATACTCTCGAGCTATTCGTTTTCTTGATGAATTGCTTGATCCCGAGAAGGAAGACTTCGTTTGTTGCGGTAGGCAGCAGTGGCGAGTTTGCCGGTTTGAAGGCAACCTCTCGGCAGATCCTTCGGGACTTGTCTGCGGAAGGCCGCCAAGCGTACGAGACGACCTTTGGTCCTGTCGCACGTCGCGAGTTGCGTAACGCGATTGAAGCGGGCGATTTCGACGCAGTGAGACGGGTGGCGCAGCGCTATTTCTACACTCCTGCGGGATACGAAGCTGTTTTGCTGCTTGCTGCGCAGGAAGCCGACATGGGACGACATTTTTCTGCGGCACTCGCTTATCAACAGTTGATCGATACTCCCGAGGCTGCCAAGCGGTTTGAGCCGCAGTTGTCGCTCATGGCGGCATTCAGTTGGCTAGCGATGGACGACCGAACCCGAGCACTCGAGTTGATCGAAGACCTGCGCAGTGCGGGGTATCGTCGTTTGCAGATTGCAGGAAAAGAGTTTCGTTTCGATTCTTTGGGGGAGAGGTCTTTGGGCGCTGGGCTGCTCGACTGGCTTCAAGAGACGGTTGGCACCCCTACGGTTCAGGCGATGATGCCCGAGGATCAATGGTTAACCTTCCGCGGAAACGCCGCGCGAAACGGACAGACGGGGGGGGGCTTGCCGCATATGCGGGTGCGTTGGCAGGCTCGATTGCTGTCGCATCATAAGTTGGAAACCTTGCACGAAGATATTGCAGCCGAGTTGATGCGTGGTCAGAAGTCGCTCCTTGTGGCGGCTGCTCCTCTTGCGGTGGGAAATCATATCATCACTCGGTCGGCCCACGGTTTGATTGCGATCGACTTTCGGACGGGAAAACTTGTGTGGCAAGTCGAGCCGCAGCGTGTGCCGGAGTTCGAGAGACTCGTCAACGCAAGTGGTAGGGTTGCGAGCCACGAAGAAGGATCGCAAGCCGAGACCGCCAAGTTGTTCTCGACCCGGATTTGGGAGGATCACCTTTACAACAGTTTGAGCAGCGATGGCGAGCGAGTTTACGTGATTCGAGATCTGTCGTTGCCTGCGGCAAACGCCTACGACGCCTGGGCGATGCCCTTCATGAACGGGCGGCGTGCCCTCGATGGCAGTGTCGGGTCCAACCGTCTCTGTGCCTTCGATTTAGCTACGCAAGGCAAGCTTGTTTGGGAAATTGATGGGGCGACGGCGAAGGACGATTTCCAAGGAGCCTTTTTTCTTGGCTCGCCGCTTGCCGTGGGAAAATCGCTCTATTGTTTGGTGGAAATGAAAAGTGCCGTTTATCTTGCGGCGATCGATAGGGACACGGGCGAGCAATTGTGGCGTCAGCAACTTGCGAACCTCGAGACAGGAATTTTGCTTGATTCCCGTCGGCGATTACAAGCCTCGATCCCCTCCTATGAAGGGGGAATCTTGGTTTGCCCGACCGGCGCAGGAGTGGTCGTCGGAGTGGATCTCGCAAAAAACGCGCTTGCTTGGGCTTACCGCTACCCAACCAACCGCAGGCCCATTCCCTCGTTTCGAGCAAGAAACGATCCTCGTCTCTTGTCGAAGAACCAGTGGATCGACAGCGCCGCGACCCTCGCAAACGGGCATGTGTTGTTGACGCCTCCGGAGTCGGACTCTTTGCACTGCCTCGACTTGGTGACGGGCAAGCTGCTGTGGAAACTGCCGCGGCGGGAATATCTTTTCGTTGCGGGCGTATGGCAAGACCGAGCTTTACTCGTGGGGAACAAGCACCTCACGGCAATTCGACTCGAAGATGGCGAGCCTGCTTGGCAGGAAGAGACGCAGAAAGGAACCTTGACGATTCCGGAGAACGGCGTGCCGACAGGCCGTGGTTTTTTCAGCGAAGGACGGTATTATCTTCCGCTCTCCACGGCCGAGGTCGTGGCGATTGATATGCAGCAAGGTGTGATTGTAGATCGCGCGGTCGCGCGCGACGGACAGGTGTTGGGCAATTTGGTCTGTTACCACGGAGCCGTCCTTTCACAGAACGGTCAGTTTCTTGATCGATTCGACCAAATTGATGTCTTGCGTAGCAAATCGGAAGAACTACTGGACGAAGATCCCAGCAACAATGAAGCTTTGCGTACCTTGGGTGAAATCGCTTACAACGAAGGAGATCTCTCGCAAGCGATCGAGTTGCTTCAGCAGGCCTATGATTCCTCGCCTGCGGATATGCAGACACGCGAAGTGCTTGCGGAATCGTTGATGATCGCGCTCGATGAAGATTTTGCCAGCTATCGCGATCGATTGCCGTTGCTCCGGGAGTTGCAAGAGGCCTCGGGCAGCGGGCTGCTCGCGTTGTTGCGGCTCGAGTCCCACGGACTCCTGGAAGTCGAGGATCCGGTCGGCTCCTTCGAGGCATGTTTGCAGCTTTATGCCGAGAGTGCTGAGACCCACGAATTGCTAAGCATCGGGCGGCATCATCGGGTGGATGTTTCCCGCTGGCTGCGGGCGCAGATCTCTGAGATTTGGGAGAAGGCGAGTGAGTCGGACCGAGAGCAGATATCGACTCGGTTGGAAGAACTTGTCGATCAGCTTCCCGATCAACCTAGCGAGGGAGAACTCCGGCGGCTGGTCGATTGCATGAGTCCGTTTGAGGAGGTCGATACCGTCGCGATGCGACTGGCGAAGGAATATGCTTCGGCAGGTCGACACTTGGAGGCCCAGCAGCTCTTTCTAGTTTTGGCCGATTCGACAAGCGAGGCGATTCGCGGAGAAGCGGTTGCCAACTGTTCGCTCGCCTTGCATCAATTGGGCTTGGCTCCGCTTGCTCGGCCATTCGACGAAGCGCTCCAGTCGACGTTGGCAAGTGTCGTCTGCCTGGAAGGAAAAACTGGGAAGGCGTGTCTTGCGGAGTGGGGTACGGGCAGCGTGGTAACTCGCCCAGCGTGGCCCTATGGCAAAGTGGAGGTGACAATCGCCTCAAGACAGAGGATCGGCACCTCGACGCCAAACCAGGGGGTCGCTCAGAATCGGATTTCTCCTCGATGGGGAATCCGCTTGGAACAGTGTGATGACGTGTTGGGGCGAGGCAGCCTCATGCTCTCGACCACCCAAGGGGAAGTGACTGCTTACGACAGCTTAGGAAACGCATTTTTTCGAGCGGCTCTAGCGACTCCCGAACGGGGGCAAAGGCACGATCCCAGTCATCTCTACGCTGCTACCCGCGGGAATCTATTGGTCGTTTCCCTGGGACGTCAGCTCGTTGCCTACGACACGCTAAGTTTAGCTGGGTTAGGTTCGACCGAGCTACGTACTGCCGAGCCGCTCTGGCGGAAGGACGTGACAAGCACTCTCGACACGCGTTATTCCCAAGTCCGCGGAAGAAGCGGGCAGGATGACCGACCGGGAACCTTCCGCGCCTCACGATCGCAAAGAGACGGAAAATGGATTGGCGTTATCGGGCCGCTGACTCGCGATAGCTGTATTTATCAAGATCAGCGACGCTTGGTCTGTATCGACTCGCTTAGCGGAGAGGTGCGTTGGACGCGCGACGATGTTCCTCCAGGCTGCGATCTGTACGGCGACGAGAATTATGTATTCGCCGTGCCCCGTTCGAGCAAAAACGGGATGATGTTCAGTACGGTGGATGGGCGTAGTTTGGGTCAAGTTTCGGTTCCCCGTTGGCAAGAGCAGCTCGCGACGATCGGACGTAACGTGATTCGCTGGCGCAAGCGGGCCGATGGTCGAAGCGAACTTTCCTCGTTTGATTCGTTTTCAGGAAAAACGCTTTGGCGGGAAGACTTTGGTCGGAATGCCCGAGTCGATGTTGCCATGTCTCGTTATGTGTCGGTGGTCGATCAGACGGGCCGTTGTGTCCTCATCGACGCGGTCGACGGTCGCCTTCTGGTGGACCAAGATTTGCCACGAAAGCCCCAGGCAACGGCGGTTCATTTGCTGGTCGGCTCCGATCGGTTTGTCCTTGCCGTTCAACAAAAGAACTCGGCAAGACGTCGCGGCCTCAACCCGGTGGATTTTGCAATGATTGACGGGTTGGTTTATGTTTTTGACCGCAAGACGGGATTGCCATCGTGGAAACGCCCTGCCGAAGTGCGCGACCAACCTTTGATGCTCTCTCAGCCGGTGGACGCCCCCGTGATCGCCTTTGTAGGGAACATGGCCCGGCGCAACAACCGAGGCAGCCAACAGCGAATTAGCATGTTGCTTCTGGAAAAGGCTTCGGGGCGACTCCTTTTTCGTGACGAGAATCTGTCGGCGTCACGCAGCAATTATTGTTCGATGAAGGCGTCGGGGCCCGAGGGTCAACCCGAAGTGGTACTCGAAACTTCGAGCCAGACCATTCGTCTCGCATTTACTAACAAAAAACGGCCTCCTGAACCGCCAGCGCTTGCCGACGTAGAAACGAAAGAGAAGAAGGGGCAAAAGGGATTGCTTGGAATCGGCAAGAAACTTATTGGCGGTGCGGTGCCTTGAAAAACTTGGTTCAAGGGTTTTTTGCCACGGATTGAACACGGATGAAACACGGATTTTTTAAGAGAAATCGAAGTAAAATAGTTGATTGGTAAATGATTTGAATTTCCTAACTTACGACAACTCGCGATTCTTCTGTGGCTACCGAAGTGCTTTGCTACGGGGTTGTCTTGCGATGGTGGTGATGAGTCTGTCGGCCGTTCCTACAAGGGCTTCTCTGGAATCCGACACGGAAAAAACCGTTTCTCAAGGGTTGCAGTGGCTTGCCTATCAGCAACACAAGGCAGGCCACTGGACTGCCCAGGGAAGGTATCCGACGGCCATGACTTCGCTGGCCGGTCTGGCGTTTCTCTGCGAAGGTTCGACTACGACGCAAGGACGGTATGCCGAGAATATCCGTCGGGCGGTCGACTTTCTTACTCGGCGCAGCCGCAACAACGGCCTCATTGGCGACAAAGATGACGAGCGTTACACCTACGGGCACGGCTTTGCGATGCTGTTTTTGTCGCAAGTGTTGGGCGAAGAGGAAGACCTGGATCGTCGGCAGGAACTGACGGCCGTGCTCACCAAAGCACTGGCCGAGCACAGACCCGTGCCGGTGGCTGGGGCTATGTGAGCGCAAAAGACGGCAACGGATTTGATGAAGGCTCGACGACCATCACCCAGGTGCAAGGACTGCGAAGTTGCCGCAATGCCGCGATCCCGGTTCCTAAGGAAATTATCGACAAAGCGATTGGCTACATCCACAAATGCACGCATACCGACGGCGGGGTGCAATACAGCTCGA
>JAADIN010000041.1 GCA_013151315.1 Planctomycetota bacterium
CGGGCCAGCGAACGGCTCAAAACGTACAAATCCGCGATGAGGTGCCCTTGGGGACCGAACTCGTAGGCACCGCACCGCGAGCTGCGGTTTCTGGTTCGCAAGTGGTTTGGGATTTGGGGACCCTTTCGGTCGGCGAAGAACGGACCGTCGAAATGGAACTCATTCCGATCGAAGAAGGCGAATTGGGCAGCGTGGCGACCGTGACTCTAGCCGCTCAGGCTTCCGCCAAAGCTCGCTGCACTCGCCCCGAGTTGGCGTTGCGACTTTCCTGCAAGCCTCAAGTGCTCGAAGGCCAACAGCATGTGGTGCAAGTCGAAATCTCGAACCCGGGCAGCGGCGACGCGACCGACGTGATGTTGCTGTCCAACTTGCCCCAAAGCGTCAGCCATGCCGCAGGGCCGGCCCTTGAATACGAAATCGGTACGCTCCGTCCGGGCGAAACGCGGCAGATGGAGCTGATTCTTACTGCCGAGCAGGCGGGCAAGATCAACAACGTGATGACCGCCCGGGCCGACGCCAATCTACGCGTCGAAGCCAATTGCGTATTTGAAATCATCGCCCCCGAGTTGCAACTTACCATCGAGGGGCCTCAACGACGGTACCTCGAACGGCCGGTAATGTCGACAATCCGGGCACCGCGACGGCCCAAGAAATTCAGCTGGTAACCCGCTTGCCCAAGGGCTTGCAGTTTGTGAGCGCCAACAACTTGGGCGAATACGATTCGTCGTCGCACAGTGTGCGTTGGAGCCTAGCCGAATTGCCCGCCAACGAGCGAGGCACGGTCGAACTGGTCGCGCTTCCGGTCGAAGCGGGAGAACAAGTCCTCCAGGCAACCACCACTGCCGGAGCAAGCTTAGAAGATCGAACCGAAAAAACGGTACTCGTCGAGGGTTTGGCCGCTTTGACTTTTGAAGTGACCGATCTGCAAGGTCTCATCGAAGTCGGCGGCGAAACGACTTATGAAATCGTGGTTGCCAATCAAGGCTCCAAGGCGGCCGACAATGTCCAGGTGGTTGCGATCATGCCCCCCGGCATGCGCGCCTTGTCGGGCCAAGGCGAAACGCGCCACACCATCCAAGGCGAGCGCGTGACCTTCTCGCCGCTGCCCCAACTGGCACCCAAGGCCGAAACGATCTTCCGAATTCAAGCTCAAGGCATTCGCCCTGGTGACCAGCGAGTTCGAGTGCAGATCGAGACCGACGAGCTACAGCAGCCAATCACCAAGGAAGTCAGCACCCGCGTCTACGCAGACGAATAGCAGGCAGTCTCTGCGATCGGACAGTAGTCACAAGAAAATAGCCGCGAGGCGACAAAATAATAGCCGCGATCTGACAGAAATAGCCGCGATGCGACGCATCGCCGGAGTCCCCGGCGATGCGTCACATCGCGGCTATTTTCGTCCGCGAACTTGACATCCCATGCACCTGGTGGGTACTGTGAAATAAGGGATTTGAGGCTCCCCCACCTTTTCTAGAGAAGAGAACCCAAGCCATGGCTGCACCGTTTCATCGACCCGTTTCGTCGGAAACCAAGGGGTACTCGCAAATCGCAAGTACGGTCGTGTTGCTGCTGGCCGTCGTGGCAACCCCGAACGCCAAAGCCCAACGATTTCAGAGCATCGCGCCGGAAATCAGTGTCCGAGAGTCCAAAGCCATGCGAGGCCAAGCAACCAAAGCGTTGCGTGACCCGGCTGCGTTTCAAGCAAACAAAAAGGCCTTGGACAACTATTTCACAAAATACTATTTCCCGAGCATGACTCTGCCGGCAAAGTTGGGGGAACTTGGGAAGCGTCGAGAAAACCTTTTCAAGCAGTTCCTCCGCCCGGCGAAAGTCGCGGCCGCCCGAGAGCACCTAACCGACCTAACACTCAAGGCCATGCGGTCCATCGCCCGCGGCAACTACCATCCGGCCGTTCGCTACAACGCGGTTTTGATCCTCGGATTGTTAGACGAAAAAGCAGCCAGCACCGGCGCCGGTGCGACCCAACCTGTCCCGCTGCCCGCCGCAGCCAACGAGCTCTTGGAGCTATTCGAGAAAGACGAATTCGATCAAGTCCAAGTGCCCGCTTCGCTCAAGTTGGGCGCGCTGGTGGGACTCGAACGCCACGCCCGATTTGGCATCGACCGGCAGTATGCCGACCGACTTACCCAGGCATCGCTCGCCATGATTGCCCGCGAAGAACCCCCCGCCGACTTGGACCCCGAGGTCCACCATTGGATGCGCTGCCAAGCCGCCCGAGTCCTCTCGCGCCAGTTTGCCGGGGGCCCCAACGCCCAAGTTCAGGCCGCGCTTACCGGCATGATTGCCGATCCCCACATGAGCCTCGATGACCGATGCTCGGTGGCAGAACTCATGAAGCGAATCACGTACGACTCGGCAGCAGACGGCGACCTGATTGCCACAGTCGGTGCCTTAGGCGACCTGACAAAGGCCGTTGCCGGCGACGAAGCCGAGAAGGCAGACAACTTTCAACAGAAAATGCTTCGTAGTCGTTCTGACATCGACGAGCTTATTTACGAGCGACGCCAACTGGTCGCTCGGCTCCATGCGATCTACGCAGGGGCCAATTCGCTCAGCAAGGGCTTGCCCGGCGCCGAGCGCCAGAAGCTCCAAACCTTGCTCTCGATGCTCGATCCCGTGATGGAGATCGCCGAAGACAAAGATGCAGGCGACCTAGAAATTACGCCCAAGGTGATCGAGATGGAAAGCCAAGTTCGCACCGTCGTCGAGAGCTGGAAACCGGCCAAGGAAACGCCCGCCGAAGAAGCCGAAGCCGATTTTTCTTAATCCCCTTTCAAAGCCGAGGGATCGCCAAAGCCAAGGGATTGCAATCCCTTGGCCTTGCCGCCGCGCCGGCAACCGCCAGACACCCAAGCAGCACGACCAAATAAAACACATCGCCGGCGAGCATCCAGCGGTAAAACGGCAACCCTGCCGCATAGCAGGCAAGCAGCCCTTCGAAGGTCGCGTCATAAGTGCTCTTGAACGCCCATACCGCAAAATTCGTGACCAAGAAAAAGAGGGTCGCAGGCACAAAACCGCACAGACCGAGCATCGCCCCACGACGCAAGCCTTGGCAATTGCGAGCCGAGCGGCCCAGCAGCAGCGGCACGAGCATCATCAGATGCACACAAACCATCACCGGCCAGCTGTCGTGCATCGGAAGCAGAAGATCAGAAATCGCGAGAATGCCAATCGGCAGCAAGATCGCCGGCATGGCCTGACGAAAATAAAACCCGCCCAGCACCGTCACCGCGGCCAGGGGCGTAAAATTCCAAGTCGGCTGAGCCCAACGGCCCAACACGCCGATCGCCAGCAACAAGCCAAAAACGGTCAAATCTCGAAGGGTATCGCGGTTCATACGTACTGAGTCCATTTGGTTGGTTGGGCGATTCTTGTGAAAACCGCATTCTACTCCCCCCCAGCAAATTTCCACAAGACGCGGTCCCCAGGCTCCAGTTTCTGCAAGCAGAAGCCCGTCTCGGCATACTGGCCGTTCACCTCATAGGTCCAATTGCGGCCACCCATCCCTCGATTCTTGAGCCCTTCGATCGACTGAAGAAAACCGGCCTCTCCTTCGCCATGCTGCGTGAAGTGGAGGCCAGGCCGATACCGGGCTGCCTCTTGCATCAGCGCCTCGACAGTCAACCCCTCACGCCAAGGCAAAGCCTCGAATTGCTGCCGCGCCCCATTATCAAAATCGATCGTCAACCCCACCGTCTCGCCTTGGGGCTGCGCCGTGGGCGACCACTCGGTAGGCATTGGGTCGTTTGCCTGCTGAGGCGCACCCGTCGGCCGAAGCTGAACAACCCCCACCGCCACAAGCAGCACGACCGCAAGCAGCGCAGGAAACACCCACCCACTCGCTCGATCCCCCCCTGTGCCAGATTGTTGTAATTCCATAGAATGCACCTTACCGGTCCTTTGCGAAGTCGCAAGTGATCAGCCGCTTGCGGTTTCGCAAAATCCCCTCACCTTCACCAGCGACCCCCGATGTCCGATTCGATTCTTTCGCTCGCCTTTCCCTCCGACGACATCGCGGTACTCACGATCTGCGATCCGAAAAAAAGCGTCAACGTCCTCTCGCGCCCCGTGTTGGACGACTTCAAACGCATCTTCGACCAATTGGCTGACCGCAAAGATCTCGCGGGGCTGATTCTCCACTCCACCAAACCGGGCAATTTTATTGCCGGGGCCGATGTGCGTGAGTTCGTCATGGACATCGATCAACCGCCCGAAAAAGTCATCGAGGTCTCGCGCCGCGGCCAGCAGATCTTTGGCATGCTCTCCGAAATGCCGTTTGTCACCGTCGCCGCGATTGCCGGACTCTGCGTCGGCGGCGGATCGGAGCTAGCCATCTGGTGTGATCGGCGAATCATGGCTCGCGACAAAAAAACGAGCTTTGCTTTTCCCGAAGTCAAACTCGGCATCTACCCCGGCTGGGGCGGCACCGCTCGCACGCCTCGAATCGTGGGACTCAGCAATGCCGTCGAACTGGCCACCGGCGGCCAGCCAATCGACGCCGAGGCAGCCCTCGCCATGGGGCTCGCCGACGTCATTGCGCCCGACCGGCTGATGGATGCAGCCCTCGCCATGGTCCGCGCAGAGCAACAATCGAAGGAGTATCTCAAAGATCGCGAGCGGTGGTCGGGGCCGATCGAAATCAGCGATACCGAGCTCGGATTCCTCGGCGCCACCGCCAGCGCTTTCATCCAAGGCGAAACCAAGGGCAACTACCCGGCCCCGATGGCAGCGCTCGAGGTGATGCTCGGTTCCGCTCGCTTGAATGTGCAAGATGCGTGCAAAATGGAGGCCGAAGGTTTTGTCGGCGTCTTCGGCTCGCCCGTAAACCGAGCCCTGCTCAACGTCTTCTTCTTGCAAGACAGCAACAAGAAACAAAAGGGCGTCGCGGGAGTCGAACCTCGCAAAATCAAATCGGCAACCGTCCTCGGCGCCGGCATCATGGGCCAGGGGATCGCTGCCGCCAACGTCAAACGTGGCCTACCCGTTGCCCTCGGCGACATTTCTGCCGAAGCCGTCGGACGCGGCGTGCATGGCATCCTCAGCGAAGTCAGCTTTGACCGAAAAACCAAAGGCCCCAGTGCCGAGCGAGCACTCCAATACGCCCCCATGATCAACGGCACGGTAAGCGACAGCGAACTGGCCGCCTCCGATGTCGTCATCGAAGCGATTTACGAAAACGCCGACGCGAAACAAGAGCTTTATGCCCGACTCGAAACGCAGCTTGCCGGCGACACACTCCTTTGCTCCAACACGTCGACCATTCCGATTACCGAGTTGGCCAAAAAACTAAAACATCCCGAGCGATTCTGCGGGCTCCATTTTTTCAATCCGGTCCGGCGCATGCCCTTGGTCGAAGTCATTCGGGGCGAAAAAACGAGCGACGAGACGATTTCGACCGCCGTCGCCTATGCCAAGTCGATCGGCAAGTCACCCATCGTCATGAACGATGGCCCTGGCTTTTTGGTCAACCGCGTGCTGCTGCCCTACATGAACGAAGCCCTCTTGATGCTGGAAGCGGGGGCCCCGATCAAGGCAATCGACCGGG
>JAADIN010000023.1 GCA_013151315.1 Planctomycetota bacterium
ATCGCGTCGGTGTGCCAATCGGGCGCATTTGTCCACGGCCCCGCCTGTCGAGAATTTGAAGCAGCAATTGCCACTTATTGCGGTACCCAGCATGCGGTTGGCTGTGCTTCCGGAAGCGATGCCTTGCTGCTAAGCCTGACGGCGCTGGGCGTGAAGTCGGGCGACGAAGTGGTGCTGCCGAGTTTTACTTTTTTTGCCACTGCCGGTGCGGTTTCGCGACTGGGAGCGAAGCCCGTTTTTGCGGACATTCTTCCCGAGACTTTTAATATCGATCCGGCGGATGTCGAGCGCAAGATTACATCTCGGACGAAGGCGATTCTTCCCGTCCATCTGTTTGGCCAATGTTGCGATATGAGGCAACTTGCCGAGATCGCTCAGACGAAAAATATTCCGATCGTCGAAGATGCTGCCCAAGCGATTGGTGCCGAGCTGGGCGGTCGACGAGCCGGGTCGTTGGGAGCCCTTGGTTGCTTTTCGTTTTACCCGACCAAGAACCTGGGCGGCTTTGGCGACGGGGGAATCATCACGACCGACAACGAAAAGCTAGCTGACCAGTTGCGGATTCTTCGCGACCATGGTCAACATCCGCGTTATCACCACGCGCTGGTGGGCGTGAATAGTCGGCTTGATACGATCCAAGCGGCCATTTTGAACGTCAAGTTGTCGCGACTCGACGAGTGGACTGTTGGCCGCGTACAGCATGCCCAACGGTATGCAACCGAATTTGCGAGCCTGCTATTAGACAAACATTTGGATGTGCCTACCGTAGCCGAGGGTTACTCAAGCGTTTGGAATCAGTATACGGTGCGCGTTCCCGAGGGAAGACGCGATGAACTACAGCGCCATTTGAGCTCGCAGAAGATTGGCTCAGCGGTTTACTATCCTATCCCCTTGCATCTGCAAGAATGTTTTGCTGATTTGGGATACGAGAAGGGCAGCTTGCCGGTCACCGAGCAAGCCGCAGAAGAAGTGCTCAGTTTGCCGATCTTTTCTGAATTGGCCGAAGGCGAACAGAGCCGGGTGATTGGGGCCGTGGCTGAGTTTTTCGGGGTCGAGAGTGCGAGCCGTGGCGAACCCTTGGCTGCGTAGAATTTTGGCTGCGTAGAGTTTTGAGCGCCGCTTGACCGAGGAATCAATCCTCGCTCTTCGTCCGCTGAAAATCTTTGGCTCGGCCACTGGGACGTAGCGCTCCGAAAGCGCCGAGAATAAGACACAAGATAATAAGTCCCCAAGCCATGACAGGCCCTCCTTCTAAATGGTGTTAGCTTCGTACCGTCGTCCATTCTAGTTGCCGGTGGCGTGTTGGCCAACCAGTTTAGCAGGCTGAGGGACGTTGTTTTGCAGGCCGAGGATCGAATCGAAGGGAATAGCCGCTTGACGGAACAGACGGGCCGGCATCGCGACGGTCTGCCATCGTTCGGAAAGCGGATTGGAAAACTGGATATAGTCGGAGACTCGAACCGCGAGAAACGCGTACCAACGCCCACGAAATGCAAAAAGCTGCTCGATTTCGACCGGCGATCGCGTGCCTACGACGTGAAACGCGAACACGAGCAGGGCACAACTGCCCGGGCCGAGCTTGTCTTGCCAGCGAGCCATGCTGCTCAGATCGTCCCAAGTCGACCAGTTTTTCCAGTACTGCTTGTGTTGCTCGCCTGAAGGAAATCGGCGACCCTTGATGTCGACCAGCAGCGAGACGGTATCGGAGGGAGAAACGATAAAATCGAGGCTTTTTATCGATCCTTGGGCAAGGAGACTGCGCCGCTGCTCGTTGACGGCCACGTATGCCACGTATGCCACGCGATGTTCGCGAAGATACGCTTCGAACGCCAACTCGTAGTGATTGCCCCGTTTGGCCATGATGGGCGATTGTACTAAAGATACGGCTTTTTTGCCCGCGAAAGGCGCGAAAACACGCGAAAAAAGACAACCTTTTGCGTAAAACTTCCAGACGAAAGTAGTAAATTAGCCGCAGATGAACACGGATAAAAAAGGGTTTTTCGCGTGTTTTCGCGAATTTCGCGGGCTACTTTAGTTGCCGAGGACGCGACGGATCTCGGCGATTACTGCCTTGGCGTCTTCTGCCAGCGAGACGGTTTGGCTGTCGCCAGTAGCCAAGTCCTTGACTTGGCATTCGCCTGCGGCAAACTCGTCGCCGCCCAAAATGAGGGCGATGCGAAAGCCGCGGCGATTGGCGTACTGCAATTGCTTTCCCAGTTTTTTGGCGTCGGGGAAAAACTCAACCCCGATGCCTGCGGCTCGAAGTTGTGCCGCGAGCTGCAAGTAATCGTTCCGGCGCTCGGCGGCGAAGAAGGGAATAAACACTTCGGCCGTGGTTTGGACCTGTTCGAGTCGGCCAAGTTCTTCCAGGGCTGCGAGCAGACGATCGAGACCAAGCGAGGCTCCCACGCCAGGCAATTTTTGGTTGGTGTAGAGGTTCGCCAGATTATCGTAACGCCCGCCACTGGCGACGCTGCCGATTTCTGGCAAGTCGTTGAGTGTCGTTTCAAGAACGATGCCCGTGTAGTAGTCGAGGCCTCGGCAGATTGAGGGTTCAAATCGGATGCGGTCGGTCGCTTGCGGAGGAAGAGTCGCCGAGACGCTGGCAATCAACTCACGCAGCCCGGCGATGCCCAGCTCTCCGACCTCGTTGCCGGCGATCAGCTTTTCGGCTTCGTCAAGCATTTTTTCGTTGGAGCCCTCGAGCGAACTGAGGTCGAGGAGCTGTTCGGCTTGGGCGTCGGTGGCACCCACCGTTTCGGTCAATTCGCGACGAACTTTTTCTTCGCCGATTTTTGTCAGCTTGTCGAGCGTGCGCAGAACGTCAGTTGCTTTGTCGGCAAGATCAAGTTTTTCGAGTAAGCCATTGAGTACGCCACGGTGATTGATGTGGATCGTAAACTCGCCCACCTCGAGAGTAGAGAGCAAATCGTTGATTACCAGTACCATCTCGATGTCGGCCGACAGCGACGTGGTGCCGATTGTGTCGAAATCGCATTGCATGAACTCGCGATATCGGCCGCGTTGCGTATTCTCGCCTCGCCACACATTGGCGATTTGATAGCGTTTGAACGGTGTGCCAAGTTCCTGGATATGCTGCGCAACAAAACGGGCCAACGGCACGGTCAGGTCAAACCGCATGCCGACTTGTCGGCCGCCATGGTCTTCGAACCGATACAACTGTTTGTCGGTTTCAGCACTTCCTTTGCCCGTAAGGATTTCAAGATATTCGAGGGCCGGCGTGTCGATCGGACTAAAACCGTAGGAACGATACACGCGCCGTGCGGTTTCGATGATCCACTCTCGGGGAATCATCTTCGCCGGCGGATAGTCGCGAAAGCCTTTTAACGTGCGAGGTTGGATTTTTGCGGGCATAGGGCAAGGAGATTTGTTGGGGGCTACCAAAGTATTCGATTATTCGAACTAAAACAAGCAAAGATTTTCAATCGTCGCGGATGGGCACCGAGGAAACACGTATTTTTGGGATCGATTCAAAATTTTCCGTCGTGTTCGTCGTGTCGTTGTGGTTTAACTTTGCAACGTGGCTGCAAAAGCTCACGCAGCTGGTCCGTAGAAAACGGTTTTAATAGGCACCCGTCGAGTTCATATTCGTCAACGTGGTCCAAATCTCCAGAACCCGTCATGCCGAGAATGCGTGGCACTTTCGGCGACTCCCGGCCACTTGCCAGTTTGCGCATTTTAGGTGCCAACGCAAATCCGTCGTCCGTTCCCAGATGATGGTCGACCAAGACGACATCGATCGGCTCCGCAGCCAAACGCTCAAGCGCCTCGTCAACGGAACTTACATCGATCGGGGTGTAGCCCATGCTACGCAGCAATCGAGCCATCGCGCGAAGCACCAACGGATCGTCGTCAACAATGAGGACTTGCCCAGAAGTCTGCCGATCTCTCGGAGCATCTCCTGTTGGTGATTCGACCTTTTCTTCCTCAGCAAGCCCCTGTTCTTCGACAGGATCGAGACAACTGCGAATCGTGCTGCCCAACTTTTGTGAACTGATCGGCTTAATTAAAAACCGGTTGATCCCTATGCGTTGCAACTCTTCCTCGTTCAAAAGTCCCGCAAAACCGGTCATCAAAACGACCGGGAGATCCGCCCGCAACTCGCGGATTCGTCGCAGCAGCTCGACGCCGCTAGTCCGTGGCATGGTCATGTCGGATAAAACGAGATCGTAATCCTGCGGCCCCGCAGAAAAACAATTGATCGCTTCGTTGGCCGACGCACAGGTGGTGACGTGGTAGCCAAGCTGTTGCAGCATAAACTGGGTCGATTCCAGGACGGATTGTTCGTCGTCGACCACAAGCACGTGCTCGTCTCCCCCGCCCATTCCTCGTTTCAGTTGCGGCCGTTTGTCGCTCGTCGGAATTTTTTCGGTGCAGGGAAGGTAGACGACAAAAGTGGTCCCTTTGCCTATCACGCTTTGCACTTCGATCGTGCCGCCCAAGCTCGTCACCGCTCCATGCACCACCGAGAGCCCCAGCCCAGTCCCCTCGCCCAACGCTTTCGTAGTAAAAAACGGATCAAAAATCTTTTCCAAATTCTCCTCGGAAATTCCTGATCCCGTATCTTGAACGATCAATTGCGTATACAAACCATGCGGAAGCTCGGTGTGTTGCAACATCACCTCGCTGGCCGACATGGTCAACGTCCCTCCCGCCGGCATGGCTTGGCAGGCGTTGGTACACAAGTTCGAGAGTATCTGATAAAGCTCGGTCGCATCGGCTTCGACCACGCCGCACTCGGTGTCGACGTTGATCTTGAAGTCAATCTGAGCAGGCACCGAGGCGCGTACCAATTGCAACGTGTCCAGAATAATCGGTGCCACGGCCGTGGGCTCGCGTCGCGATTCATCACTCTTGCGGCCAAAGGTGAGGATCTGTCGCACCAGCTCTTTGGCTCGAGTGGCGGCCGCCTGAATCTGCAACACCTGACTGCTCTCCATCGAGCCATCCGCAAAATAACTACGTAGACCCTCCGAGTAGATAAGAATGGGCGTCAACAGGTTATTGAAATCGT
>JAADIN010000277.1 GCA_013151315.1 Planctomycetota bacterium
TCCCTCGAGTCGTAACCCGATGCCTGCCGTTTTCAGTCGATCTGATTTACGTTTTGAATACCCGGAAAATTGGTCCATCGACGAGACCGAAAACGATTCGGGCGATGAATCGGGCAGCGAACAGGTCATGATCTTGAGCCCCGAGACCGCTTTTTGGCACCTCAGCAAACATTCGCCCGACATCGAGCTGGAATCGCTCTTCGACGAGGCCTTGGCCGCTCTGCGTAGCGAATACCAAGATATTGAAGTCGAGCCGGCCAGCGAACGCTTGGAAGACCACGACCTCGAAGGGTTCGACGTGAACTTCATCTGCCTCGATTTGACCAACACGTGCAGAATGCGGGCTTGCCGAACGCCGTCGGCCACCTTTCTGCTCATTTGCCAGGCAGAAGATAGAGAATTCGCTCGCGTTGCTGCGGTCTTCCAAGCCATGCTCGCGAGCATGCTCCGCAATTTTGCCCAGCTAGATTAAACCGACCTCGCATTGCCGACGGTATGTAAAACCTACATGCTTGCAACTAGCAAGACGGCGAGAAAGACGGTGCGACCTGTTTGGCACGCAAGGTGCGTTGTCTTTACCCATCAGCCCAAACGTTTGGGGCAGGAATCTCGTCTCCATGATCTCGTCACAGCGCGTCGGTGTATGACGCATTATTCCCATCACGGGCAAGAACGAGCGGGACGCGCTTATTTCGCCGTTCAAAAAGCCAAGGGGTTGCAACCCCTTGGCTTTAGCGGCGCTCTTCGACGAGCGCAATGATTTCGCTGTCTTCTGGAAAACTTTCGTCTTTCGAAAAAATCAGCTCGCCCTCAAGTCGAACATCAAAGATACCACGACTCCCTTCGATGAGCTGCGCTTCGCAATCGAAGGAATTCTTCAGTGCGGCCGCCAAACTGACGGCTTGGGGCTCGTAGTTTCACATCCCGCAGTATTTGATCGACAGTTCCATCGTTTGCTTTCCCTCAAAATCGAATGGCCAAAAATTTGGTACCCAAAGGCACTTCCCTTGGTATAGAATACGGGCCTTTACCGCCCTCTGCCACCCTCACCCAAGATAAAAATGCGTCATGGAAGAAGCCCTCGAACAATTTTTTGCCCGCCAAAACAATTGGGCCTTGGCGATCGAAATCATTGCCATCCTGGGCCTACTAGGAAAGGCGGCCGACTGGCTGGTGGGCGAAGCGGTCGTCCTCTCCGAGCGTTCCGGCCTGCCCAAGGTGATCATCGGTGCGACGATCGTGAGTCTCGGAACCACCGCCCCCGAGGTAGCAGTCTCGGTATTGGCCGCGCTGCAGGGGCAACCGGACTACGCGCTAGGCAACGCGGTGGGGTCGATTATCTGCGATACGGGACTCATTCTCGGCATCGCCTGTCTTATCATGCCGCTGAAGTTACCTCGACAGATTGTCAACCGGCAAGGTTGGCTGCAATTTGGTGCGGGCTGGCTGCTGGTCGCGGCCTGCTGGCCCTGGGCGACGGGCGACAATCCGTTTCAGGCGGGAGGTAATTTGCCCCAGTGGCTCGGCGTCGTGTTTTTGGTGCTGTTGATAGGCTACTTGGGCCTTTCAATACGTTGGGCCAAATCTTCGGTGCAAGTAGCTGAGCTCGAAGAGTTTGAACGAGACGTCGCAGCCCCAATGGGTGTGGTGATCGTGAAGCTATTGGTCTCGGTCGCTCTGGTCGTTTGTGCAAGCTATGTGCTGATTCCTGCCATTAAAGTAGCTGCGGAGCGGATGGGGGTGCCGGGAGCCATCGTGGCCGCCACGCTTATCGCTTTCGGCACCTCCATACCCGAGTTGGTAACCGCAATCACTGCCGCTCGTAAGGGCCACGGCGACTTGGCCATTGGCAACGTCATCGGGGCCGACATTCTTAATGTGCTGTTTGTTGCGGGCATGTCGGCCACGGTCACGCCTGCCGGTCTCGAAGCTCCCAAAGAATTTTTTCGAGTGCAATTGCCAAGCATGTTGCTGATTTTGCTCGTCTTTCGCGTGGGCGTGACGCTCTCCGGAGAGCGTATGCAACGGCCTTTTGGTGGCGTGTTGCTGGCGCTCTACGCGATCTACTTGGTGCTGAGCTACGCGCTACTTGGCGAGTTGAAACATTAAAAAACCGAGGGGGCAATTCGCTTTTCTTTCGAAAATCCCAAGAGATTTCAGATAGAAAGCGAAACGGAATCAATCCAAATGCTTCCTTGAACAGAGACGCTATCAGCAAGAAATACAACACGAGGTTGGACCACAACGACACGACGGAAACAACCTTTTCAGCCCGGTATGCAGGAGGATTGCAAAGTCTATTTTTTGAACCGCCAAGTGCGCCAAGATCGCCAAGGAAAAAAGAAATTTGCTTAAAAAACAGATGTTTTCTTTTCTTGCAGCTCGTTCCTTGGCGCTCTTGGCGTCCTTGGCGGTTTATCTGACTTTGCAGTTCGCCTGGCCCTGTATGGACTCGACATCAGTATTGACGCCAGGTCTGGCTGGTCTCTACGATTCCTATGTTGGGTGGTCCGTCTCTGACAGGCCCCCTCGTAGGAGCGAACCAGACGTGGCCCGTAGGCGTATTCAGATGTAGCGGCATGAGTGTTGTGAGTGGCTTTGCCCGCACATCCGTTGGGATGGGCTTGTTCGGTCGTCGAGCAGAAACTCAGGCCGAGGAGCATGGCCAGAGTGTTGTGAAAAAACATCATTGGACGTGGAATCCTCGATCATGACTGTCACACCTGCTACAGAAGTTGCCTCTGGGGCGACCGGCCCTTGCGAGGAAACGGTGGTTGTTTGCTGGCATAGCTGTCGATGAAATCCTTTGTTCCCGCTAATGTGAAGAACTGACTCGCCCTACGAGATAGACCGAGATAGACGACAACTAACCTTCCTCTACCTATACTGAAACGATCAGCCCGACTCGCTACATATCCTCCCAGGTATAAATGGGCAGTCTGTGGCCAGGAGAGAACAACCATGCAGATTCACGGTCCCTCACAAGTTCACGGCATCAAAGGCCCTCACACCGCTCCCAGCTCTGGCCCTCGAGCCAGCCGGCCTTCTTCGGCTGCTCCTACAGACCAGTTGGATATCTCTCCCGCTGCCGAGGCCGCCGCTTCGGTAGCAGAAGGTGGCGAGATTCGACAGGACCTCGTAGCTCGTGTTCGCGATGAAATTGCCGCAGGCAGCTACGAGACGCCTGAGAAGATCGATGCGGCCTTAGACCGCTTTCTCGACGAACGCGGCTAATATCGCCGCAAATCTCTTGCCTTCTCTGCACCAGCTCTCTTGAGACTGAGTGTCTCATCGCTTAGAATCGGATTTTGGCGAAAATTCCCTAGGAAAACCTTGCATCAAGGTATTTCTGGACCTGCTGGAATGTGCCCGGCTGTCTCAATTAGGGTGGCTGTCGGTCGTTATTGGAACCGATTCGCCTGCTATCGAGGCTTGGAGAAAACATGACAGCGAACACAAAAAGTGGCTTTTCTCTCGGGCCGGTCCATGTTTCAAGCAGCCCGCAGGAGCGGTTCTCGGAGTTTCTTCAGAGCAAGGGCAAGCGGATCACCCAGCAACGGCGGATTCTGGTCGACCATGTCTTTCAGCGGCACGATCATTTCGACGCCGAGGAGCTGATCTTCAACCTCTCGCAGCAAACCGAAGGGGCAAAGGTCAGCCGACCGACCGTTTACCGGACGCTCAACGAATTGGTCGACGCAGGCCTTCTACGGCGCATGACGCTTGGCGGCCGGTCGGTTTACGAGCACGACTATGGCTATCCTCAGCATGACCACCTGCACTGCACGATTTGTGACAAGCTGATCGAATTCCAAAGCGCCGATCTGAAACGGCTCCGCGAAGCGGTCGCGAGCGAGCATCAATTCCGTGTGACCGGACACCGGCTGATCATCTCAGGCGTTTGCTCCGACTGTTCTCGCAAGCAGCACCGGCGTCAAAACCCGCTGGATTTGATTTAGGCAGTGGGCTGGAGACGGATCTTGAGTTTGT
This sequence comes from Planctomycetota bacterium, assembly GCA_013151315.1. Classification (GTDB taxonomy): domain Bacteria; phylum Planctomycetota; class Planctomycetia; order Pirellulales; family Lacipirellulaceae; genus Bythopirellula. The sequence continues at coordinate 3,991 of JAADIN010000277.1, forward strand.
CGGTGGCAGGAGTCTCAGAAAAAATCTCCATTTGGAACTACTGAATATACATTGGTAGAAGAGTTAGCGCGATGGCCCTATCGCTACCGTAGGAGTCAACGCCGACTGCGAAAAATTGTTCTAATTCGATGGCTTTTTGCTTTCCGAACGCTTACGGCCGTTTTTCATGCCTTTGGACTTCCCACTAGGCCGACCACCAATCCATGGCTCGCTCAAGGTGTCGGCGAGAATCTTACGTAGGTCGTCCGCGTCGAGCACTCCCTTGGCCGAGTGGACGCGAACCACCGTATCGGGCTTCGCCGCCTTGTCGAGCAGGGCAATCGTCTCCTTGATTTCGTTTAGCACCGCTTCACGCGCCGAAATAATCACCAAGTTCGAGACTTCATCCACTCCAATCGAAAGGGCCCCGCTAAACTTTACAAGCACGGGGCTTTCCACACCTCGGATGAGGTCGCGCGCATCGCCAAGCACGTAGGTTTTCTCACGAGACGAAGTCACTCCCGATTTACCCTCGTTGGTCTTAAATTCTTTATCCTTGGAACTCAAAAGATCGCGGTAAACTTCTTTCAGCGAATCGGCAATGTCGTCCGCACGCGAATACCTGATTTTGATTGCTTCGGTGCGTCGCTGAAAGTAGAGGTCCGGATTGGGCGGTTGGTCGTAAATCGCAATCTGCTCTCGGATGATGCGAAGCTGCCTCGCATTCGCGTTCGCAACAATCAGAGTATTGGTACGCACGTCGTCGATGAACCGAAGTGGAGGGCGTTTTCCTAACGTCATCGGCGGAGGCTCGGATTTGGCACGCGGTCTTTCCCACCAAGCAACAGGGCGTTTCTCCTCTTCCTCTGCCAGTTCGTCGGCAAAATAGTCTTTCAGGTTAAAAAGCACGTCGGAGACATGGATAAATCGGAGCGGGAAGGAATGGAAATCTGCTTTTGCAGGGGAGAGCTGCTCGATGAGCTGCTGCAACGCATCGAGTGCTTCGGTGTCCTCCGACGCAATGATGATTTCTCCTTGGTCGTTGACCGCGATCTTAATCGGCGGAGCTGCAGGCTGCCGCTGCTCCACTTCTCCGACCACCTGCGCCAACCAAAAACGTCGCGAATTGCCTCTGCCGGTCAGCTTGTCTTCTTCCTCGGCCGGCTTTTTTTCGGCCGGCGGAGCTTCAATCTCCAGCGGGTTTTTTCCCGGCCAGGTCGACTTGAGCTGTTCCAACAACTTACGAACCGCTTCGGGATCGCGAGACTCCAACCGACGCACCTTGCGAGGCGTCCCCGCAGAAGTTTCGAGGTTCTCGCTAAGTTTCTTGATGAGGTTGTCGACCTCTTCCAACTCGCCTTCGGTTGCCCACAGCAGCAAGCGGTTGTTTTCCACATCGGGCAACACTCGAAAACCGTCGTTGCGATCGTCTTTGTCGTCGTCCTCGTTGTTGCGATAGTACCACCAGGGCCGTCTGTTCTTTTCTTCTTTCTTCGGCGCGACAATGAGCGCCATAATCGAACCGGCGACCTGATCGGCTGGCAAACTGGCCGGCAGCCAGCGCACTTCGGGTCGGCGCCCGGTGCCGTCGAGTCGGTCGATCATTTTTTTAATCGTGGCGTGGTCGGCCACGTTCGCGTAGGCATAAATCACCTTGCCTGTCGCATCGCTTTGCAATTGGGTTTTAGGATCAAGGTTGCCAAGCTCTTCCAGCGCGCCAATCACGCTGCCGGTGTCGGCAGTGATCGTCTGATACTTTTCCATCGACATCGGTCCCCAAGCGGTCGAACTGCCATTCTCGGCCGGCACGTCGATCTGCTCGATTGTTCGCTCGATCAGCGGGATTTTTTCTGGCGGCGCATTGACCAGCAAACTGTTTTGGCGACGATTGACGGCAATAAAGACGGTTGGTTTTCCAAATCCCGAAACATCCCGGCCCTGCTGATTCGCCTGCTGCATCAGCATTTGCATCCGCTGCGCCTCGAATTGCATTTCTGTTGAAGTCTTGCGAGCGCTCGGGTCGAGGCCCAAGAGAATCATCACCTGATCGGCCACATAAGTCGCCCGGCGATGTTTTAATGGAAACACCAGGGGCATCTCCAAAGATTCTGCTGCCAATCGTTCTGTCGCTAGCAAATCTCGTATAGAAATCAAACTGGCCGCCGTGTCGACGATCACCAACTGCTTGCTGGTTTCGAAAGTTTGGATTTTTCCTTGAGGTGTCAGCAGCCCCTTGAGCTGATCGGCCAAGGTTTGTACCTCTGCCGAAAGAGGCAACTGAAAACGAACTCGCACTACCTCGGTGGCGGAAAACTCCTCGAGCTGGCTTGCCTCGACGGCGGGCGGTTGTGCCGTATCGAGTTTTTCTATGACCTGGAGAATTTTCTGATGATCGGCTCGCGTAGCAATCGCGAGCAGGGTCTTCGCCTCTTCATCGCCCTGCAATCGACGGCGAAAATCTAAACTGACAAAATCTTCCAGCGCCCGAATGACCGCGATCGGACTCGCCTTGGCAAGCTGATACTGCTTTAATTCCAGTGCCGCCTCTCCTTCGGCATCTTCACCATCGGGGACATCCAGCTCGCGGACGGTACGCTCGATCGTTGCCATCAACTCCGGCGGAGCATTGACCAAAATATTATTAAGACGATGATTAACCGCAATAAAAACCTGGGGCCCGTCTTTTTTGATCAGCTTGCTAACATCTTTGGCCTTGTCGATTAGCTTCATCTGCATCTGGATTCGCTGCGTCTCCAGCTTCATTTCGTCGGGCGTTTTCACCACTTTGGGGTCGAGTCCTAAGACGACCATGATTTGCTCGGCCACGTACTCGGCACGACGATACGTGAGCGGAAACACCCGCGGCTGGCCTGTCGCCTTCTCTTCCAATTGCTCGGCATAAATCAAGTTGCGGACATCGCGGAGATTGATCACCGCATCGATTACCAGCAACCGTCGACTGGAAAGCAGCGGCGTCACCTTCGCATGGGGGCTCAGCAATATCTTGACCTCTTCGGCCGCTTTCGCTGGAACCATCATCAACGGCAAATCAAAGGTGACTCGCATAAAATTGTACGGAGCATAGTCCTCCAGATCATCCGCTTCGACACGAGGAATGAGGCTAGGATCGATTTTTTCGACTTCCACGACCGAGAGAACTTCGCCCGAGGCAAGCATGGTAAAACCTCGCGAGAGCAGATGGCGATTCAATAGATCGCGTGCCTCGTCGAGCGTGTACTTCCGCTGCGTCGTGAGATTCAAATCTCCTTGGGGCATCTCTTGCCAATCGAGGCTCATGCCGGACGCGTCCGCAAAATCCTGCAACACTTCAGGCCAAGGTTGACCTACGTAATTGAATTGAATTCG
>JAADIN010000053.1 GCA_013151315.1 Planctomycetota bacterium
TCGACATCTTCGCGCGTCATCGTTTTGCGCGTTGTAGCCATCGCTAGTTGACTTCCAGCTTCTCTGGCACACGGAACGGAGCGTTGCGCACGATCTTGGTGATCCGCCCCGATCGAATGCACTGGGTGCATGCTTGGATCGTTTTGTGCGTACCGTTAGCCGTGGCCACATGCACTTTTTGCAGATTTGGCTTGAACTTCCGGCGTGTGATGCCGGTAATCTTGGTGCCGACGCCACCCAAGTACTTTTTCTTACCTCGGATTGCCACCGAATTGCCCATCTGGGCACCTTTGCCGCACACACTACATTCACGGGCCATCGAACTGGTCCTTATCTCTGTTGGTCTTACTGTGGGTATTGTCGCAAACTGGGAAGCGTCTCAATATAGCGTCTGAGCCGATTTACGCAACGGCTGACGAGGGACTCATCTTCCACGGGTGATTTTCAAAACCTGATCCGCGAGTACCGCATTGGTTGCTACCGCTTCGCCGCTATGAATGGTTGGTTTGCCTCGCCAATCGAAGAATTTTCCGCCCGCCTCCTCAATGATTGTCTGCAACGAGGCCGTATCCCAGAGGCTCATCGCCGGGTCGATCGCAATCTCGGCTCGCCCGGTCGCGACAAGCAAATAACCGTAGGCGTCGCCCCAAGTACGCGAAATACGGCAGGCAGCCTGAAGTTGGTCCCAAACTGGCCGGGCGTCGATTTCTCGCTCGGTGGTGAAAGATTTGACCGACGAGGTCACACATGCCGCTTCGCCCAGATCCGAGATTTTTGAGACACGGGCCTGCTGCGGCTGGCCGTCTCCTAACGTGTGCCAGCAGTCTTTTCCGCAAAGCGCGTAGACCATTTCGCCCGCTGCCGGGGCGTTGATGACTCCGATTCGTGGCAACTCGCCTTCAAGGACGGCAACCAGCGTGGTATAGAGGGGCACCCCAGCAATAAAAGCTTTGGTGCCGTCGATCGGGTCGAGAATCCAGCGAAACCCGCTGCTTCCGTCCGTTTCGCCAAATTCTTCGCCCAAAATCGCGTCGTTGGGAAATTGCTCCAAAATCAGGCTACGGAGCAATTCTTCGGCCCCACGGTCGGCCTCGGTTACGGGCGAGCCATCTCCTTTTTGCTGGGATTTGAGGCTGGCAGACCGAAAAAATCTCAGCGTGAGCTCTCCCGCTTGGCGGGCGATATGGACGGCAAACTCGAGCCGGGCATCGAGCTCTGGCGAGGTGGGGTGGGATGACATGGGGCTGTCAGGCTACCAGACCCCTGCTAAGCCGCAAGCGGCGGGGCTACACTGTGGGGAGCTATTTCTGCGGGTTATAGGGCCACGCGAGTATCGCAGGAAGGGCTAGATTTTCCTTGAACCGCGGGATGGGGCTCTTAAAATGGAATCAGAGAGCTGCCATTCCCACGCACCGCCGGCAACGGCCTGATTGGGAGAAGCAGAAGCGATGAGACGAGAAAAGAGAAAGAAGGCATTTTGGTATGTCGCCGCGATGGTCGGTTTGGCAACGATCCTCGTCGCCTGGCGAGCCGACTCGCAAGCGGTACTGGCAAGTCAAGCGTCAAACACGTCACTCTCAGCGGATGGAGCTTTAATCACTCACGTTCACGGCCTGGAAGGCGGCACGTTGCGAGTGGTGGTTATCGACCCAAGGGCGCGAACGATGGGGGTATACGACATCGGCCAAGGCAACGGAAACGAAAGCGGAAAAATTCAACTCAAGAGCGTTCGCCGAATCAGTGCGGATTTACAAATGCTAGAATTCAATTCCGGAGAACCTTCGCCGGCAGAAATACAGAGTCGCTTAGATCAACGATAAGAGACTGGGACCTACGAGGTAACGATGCAGCAGAAGTTCATCAAATTAGAAGATGCCGCTGAAAAGTTGGGCGTCTCTCCCGATCAGCTCAACGGGCTACGCGAGAACGGCCAACTGCGCGCCTACCGCGATGGTCCGAGTTGGAAATTCCGCACTGACGAAATTGAAAAGATGGTCGAGGAAGGAGTCCCTGAGATTTCTTCGGAGAGCAATATCGGCTTGGGTTCGCTTGACGAGGAAGAACTCGTTCCGCTTGAACTCGAAGGCGATTCGACAGAGGCGGCCCTGAGCCCCAGTTCCGAAGACTCTAGTTCCGGGGACTCCAGCCCCGACGAATCGGGCCTCGACCTGGAGATAGAACTCGAAGATACCGATCCCGTTTCAGCGGGTAGCGAACTGGAACTCAGCGACCTGGAAGATACCGTAACTGCCGGTGCGAGCGATCCCCATCTCGGCTTGCCTGACGAGCCGAGCGATCCTTCCGATTCGATTCTGCTTAGCGAAGAAGAGCTCGGCGAATCAATGAGCCCCTCGGGCAGCATCATCGTTGGGAAAGATGTCTTGAAGGCAGATGCCGATCTGGAACTCTTCTCGGACGACGAGGTTCCGCCCCTTTATGAGGATCAAGGTTCAGGTGCTTCGAACGTGCTTTCTTCCGAGTCGAGTACCGGCGACGTGCTCGACCAGTTGGAGTTGGAAAGTAGTGCCGGAGGTGCAAGCGGGTTTGAGGATCTGGAGGAATTGGAAATCGATCTGGCCGCCGAGTCGAGTCGGATTCTTTCTCCCGACGAAATTGAAAAAGTGCAGGCGGCAGCCAGTCAGCCCGTGGGTAGCCTCGCGGGAAGCGATCTGGCCCTTGACGACTCCGAGGTCGACAGCGACGTGGGATCGACCGACGTTCCTCTGCTCGATGCAGAAACCGCCGCAGCGGCTGGGAATGAGGGGTTGGCGGATGACGGGTCAGGCTCGGAAATCGATTTGGCTGGAGAAGACGATCTTGTTCTCGAAGACACCGAAGGAAGCGATGTTACGCTAGGGAGCGGCGATAGCGGTATCAACCTTGCCCCGGCCGACAGCGGCTTGGCCTTGGATGATATTCCCCTGGAAATCGGCGGCTCGGCAATTTTGAGTTCACTCGACCTAGGCGGAGCAGATTCCGATCCTGAAATTTCGCTGATCGGCAGCGCTCCCGATTCGGCAGCCCAAGAGCCGGAAGCTGAGTTGCAGATCGACGAAGACTTCCAGCTCACCCCTCTTAGCAAGGGGGCACCTGCGGAAGAGGGCGACAGCAGTTCCCAGGTGATCGCTCTCGACGCCGATATGGATGACCTGGGCGGCGGTGTTGACGTTCTTGACGAGGTCGGTGTACTGGACGATGGCGTCGATTTCGCGGAGGACGTCGGCGAAGACGTTATGATTGCCGAGGATTTTGCCTCGGCCGATCCTGCCGGCAGTCTCGAGGCAGGCGCCTACGCCGGGGCCACACCGGTTGGCGCGGAGACTCCGTTTTCCGTGGGTCAGCTCGTGGGGCTGTTTGGATGTGGCGTCTTGATGTCGTTGGCCGGAGTGATGATGCTCGATATGGTTCGCAACATCTGGAGCTGGGACGAGCCTTATTCGCTAAGCAGCTCGCTGATCGACTCGATCCTCGGGCTGTTTTCTTAGTTGAGAGTTGAGGGTTGAGAGAGCCGGGTCGTCCCCGACCCCGGTTGCGACCCCGGCGAGAGTGGATTGCAGAAGTGAAGCCAATCGGTCACGCTGTATCCTCCCTGCCTTACTCCCTCCTGCCTCGAATCGGCTTTTATTCATGTTCTCTCGATTACCCGGTGCGCTAGTTGCCTGCCTGTTGTTGCTCCTGACTCTCGGCTGCAAACCCAAAGACGAAGTCCGCGTCTCTACGGTTCCTCGGGCTTCGGAACCGCGCGAACCCTTGGATGCTGAGGTTGTGGCGAGTCGGCTTGATCACACGCTTGCCGCGATGGTGCCGCAAGGCGAAAGGGCCTGGTTTTTCAAGCTTGCTGGGCCAGCGAAGGCAATCGATCAGCATCGCGAGGCATTTTTTGATTTTCTCGCAACCGTAACACTTGCCGAAGATGCCACCGAGACTCCCACCTGGAAAATACCCGACTCGTGGCAGGAGCAGCCTGCTTCGAACATGCGCGTCGCGACGCTTGTCATTTCCAACGAGCAGGGCCCGCTAGAAATCGCGGTCTCCTGGCTGCCCCTTTCTGGCAAGTGGGAAAATTTTGTGGTTCCAAACGTCAATCGTTGGCTTGGACAATTAAAAGAGCCTCCCTTAGACGAGGAGACGATTTTCAAACTGACGAAGCAGGTCGAGCTGCAAAACGGGACTGCCACGGTGATCGAGCTGGGGTCGGTCGGCTAAAAAGATGGCAAGCAACCCTCATGCTGGTATTCCAGGGGCCCCGCCGATTGGCCCAGCCCCGTCCAGCCCGACCCCACCCACGCAGCAACCGCCGACCAGCAAAGCGCTAGCGTACGAAACCCCCGACGGCTGGCTGCCAGGAAGAATGTCGTCGATGAGAAAGGCTGCCTTTCGTGTGGTCGACGGGGACGCCGAGGCCGAGTTCACCGTGATCGATCTTCCCGCCTCGGGCGGCGAACAGGTCACCCAAGTCGAGGCCAACATCCGTCGCTGGGCCGGTCAGGTAGGTTTGGCCGACCTAGACGCCGAGACGCTGCAGAAAATGATTGAATCGATCACGATCGATGGTTCCGAAGGCAGCTATGCCAAATTGTTCAGCCCAGCGTCTGCCGAGCGGCAACTCGCCATCTTCGGAGCGATGGTCGTCCGAGACGGCAAAGTCTGGTTCTTCAAGATGACCGGCGACGTCGAGCTGGTAAAAAGCCAACAAGACGCAATTCGTGGTTTTCTCGACTCGGTGAAATTTAGCGAAGCCACGCAGTAAGCAAAAATCCCCCGTTCAAAAGTCGTTTTTGCGATTTGGCAAGTAGCCGGAGGCACACTTGCCTCCGGGGGTTTCAAGCACACTTGCCTCCGGGGGTTTCAAGCACACTTGCCTCCGGGGGTTTCAAGCACACTTGACTCCGGGGGTTCGGGGCACACTTGCCTCCGGCCCCATCTTCGGAAACATCGCCCGGACCGCGTGGCGGTCCGGCTACTTTTGCCGACTCCCATGCCGACGTTACATCGAGCCTTGGTAGTCGGTATACTGGCGTCCGATATTTCTTGAAGCTCCGACCAACCCTCCCCCGCCTGAATCTCATGGCAAGTCCAGACACCCCTACAGGCTCTTCCTCTCTCGCGAGCGTGCTCTCGGTCGTCGCTTCGCTTCGTCTGACCGTAGCCCTCTTTGCCCTTTCGATCGTATTGGTCTTGGCAGGCACGCTAGCTCAGATCGACCACGACATCTGGTACGTGATCGAAAATTATTTTCGTACGCCGCTCGCTTGGATTGAATTGCAGGTGTTTTTCCCGCGAGCTTGGGAGGTGCCCGGCGTCGTGCCGTTTCCTGGCGGCTGGACACTCGGCGCACTTTTGGGGCTTAATCTTGTCGCCGCCCATGCGCTACGATTCAAAGTCACGGGCACAGGAGCTTCGCTCAAAGCAGGCATCGGCCTGATCGTCCTGGGGGTCGGGCTGACTTACGCCGTCGTGCAAAGCGGCTTAGACAATACGGTCGAAAGCGAAATGAGCTCTCGGTTTGCCAACGGACTTTGGCACGCTTTGCGAGCAGCACTCGGCGGCGGAACCCTGGCCTTGGCCTATGTGCTTGCTTTGAGTTTTCAAAAGCAGCGAAAGGCCGATTCTTCGTGGCTTTGGTGGTTGGGAGCGGCAAGCTGCTCGCTGCTCGCTGGCCTCACGATTTGGCTTTTTACGCATCCTGAAGCGCAGCTCGACGTCTCGGGCCTCCGAATCTTGTGGCAGCTCATCAAAGCCTCCGCGGCAGGCCTTGTCTTGCTGGCCGGCTGTTACTGGGTCTTCGGTCGCCGTGCCGGCATCGTGCTGCTGCATGGGGGGATTGCTCTGATGATGTTTAGCGAATTGCTCACCGGCATCGCAGCCGAAGAAGCTAACATGCGCATTTTCGAGGGTCGCGCGGTCAACTTCGCTGAGGACAACCGCTCGGTCGAAATCGCGATCGTCGACAAGTCGGATGCCGAAGAAGATACCGTCACCCTCGTTCCGGGCGGGTTGATTACCTCGGCAGTAAAATCCAAGAAGCCGATTGAACATGAAGAGCTGCCGTTTTCGATTCGAGTCGTCGACTATTTTCCGAATGCCGTAACTCGCCGCGTGCAGCTTGGCGAGACGAGCCCCGCAACCCACGGTGCCGGGCTCTTTCATCTAGCCGTGCCTCAGCCCACAAGCGTCGGCGTCGGAGACGAGCAAATGGTCGACGTCCCCGCAGTCTATGTCGAACTGCTCTCCCCCGAACAAAAATCGCTAGGAACCTATCTCCTGACTCCAATGCTGAGAGAAGAGTCGATCGAGATCAAAGAAAAACCTTACGAACTGGTTCTCCGTTTCAAGCGACTCGACAAGCCGTATTCGGTCGAGCTCATGAAATTTAGCCACGACGTTTACGTCGGCACCAACACCCCAAAAAACTTTTCATCCCAAGTCAAACTCACCGACGCCAACCAAAACGTCGAGCGGGAGTTCAAAATTTGGATGAACAATCCGCTCCGCTACGGCGGCGACACGCTCTACCAGTCGAGCTTCGACCCGAACGACTCCCGCGTTTCGATCTTGCAGGTAGTTACCAACGCGGGCTGGATGATTCCCTACGTCTCCTGCATGTTGGTTGCGACGGGCATGTTAGCCCATTTCGGCGCGATCTTCTTCCGCTTTGCCCAGCGCCAAAAGGCTCCGGCTGATGATACCACCGCGCGGTCGTTTGGCCAGCTAGTTTCTGATTGGCGCTCGCCGAGCGTCTGGGTACCCGCTCTGGTGGTGTTCGTGTTTGCAGGTTGGGTGATAGGCAAGGCTCGCGTCCCTGAGCTGCCGGCGACCGAAATGCAAATTCACGAGTTCGGCCAACTCCCGCTCGCCTACAACGGCCGCATCAAACCTTTTGATACGCTCGCCCGCAATACGCTGACCGTGCTTTCGGGACGCGAAAAACTCTATCTCCAGCCGGACGATCCCTCAGGGTTGTCAGAAAAACCGGCCATGGTTTGGCTTCTAGACGTCATTGCCCAGGCTCTCGCGATGGACCAGCATCGCGTGTTTCGAATCGAAAACCTCGATGTGCAGCAAATGTTTGGGCTCAAGCCGCGCGATGGGTTCCGCTACAGTAGGGCCGAACTCGTCGAGAGCCGTGACGAGTATGCTAGGCAGTTAAATCTCTTAAGAGATTTGGCCCCGGAAAAATGGACCTTGCCGCAACGCAAATTAAAAGAGTTGGCCGACAAAGTTTCGCTTATGACCGTCCTTCAAGAGTCCTTCTCGCCGCCCCGGATGCGGACCGATTCGATTGAAAATTTGAAGACCGATCTCGCCGAAGTCAATTTTTCTATCTCAAGGCTCAATCAACGCGGCCCGCGAGCCGTGCCGCCGGTCGACATTGAGGGTTCCTGGCAAATCTTGCTCGAAGCTGAGCGGGATGCAATTTTTGCCCGAATTCAACAAAAAGAAATCAATCAGGCGACGGTCGATTTCCGAGAGATACTCGATGCCTATCGAGCGGGTGACGTGCCGAAATTCAACGACCGAGTGGCAGCCTATCGCGATCTTGTGGCGAGTCGCGGCGAAGCCTACGCTCAGCTCGACGCAAAGCTGGCTGCCGCAGGAGAGGTGGGCGACCAGAAAGAGGCCGAAAAACTTCGCCTCGATCGTGTGCAGTTCGAGGCTTTCTTCAATCATTTTAATCCTTTTGTGTTGGCGATGTCGCTCTACTTGGTAGCTTTCGTGCTCTCCGCTGGCTCGTGGCTCGGCTGGACCGCGACTCTCAACCGATCGGCCAACTGGTTGCTCTGGTTTACTTTTGCACTGCATACGGTCGCACTCGTGGCTCGGATTTATATTTCAGGCCGACCGCCGGTGACCAATCTTTACTCTTCGGCCGTTTTCATCGGTTGGGGGGCCGTGTTGTTCGCTTTGATTGCTGAGCGAATCTATCGCTTCGGTTTTGGCAATTTGCTTGCGGCAATCGTCGGTTTCCCCACCCTGTTTATCGCCTACAACTTGGCCGGCGATGGCGACACGTTTAGCGTTTTGCAAGCGGTGCTCGACACCCAGTTTTGGCTCGCGACGCATGTCGTCTGTATTACGCTCGGCTACTCGACGACGCTGCTGGCAGGAATGATGGGCCTGATCTACGTCGTCATGGGGACCCTTTCAAACACCTTTGACGAGAACCGCCAGAAGCAGCTCACGCGGATGACCTATGGCACGATCTGCTTCGCGATCTTCTTTAGCTTCGTCGGTACGGTGCTAGGCGGCTTGTGGGCCGACGATTCCTGGGGCCGCTTTTGGGGCTGGGATCCAAAAGAAAACGGAGCCCTTCTCATCGTGCTTTGGAACGCCTTGGTTCTGCACGCACGCTGGGGAGGCATGATCCAGCACCGGGGCCTCGCGATCCTCGCGATCTTCGGCAATGTGATCACGGCATGGTCGTGGTTCGGCGTGAACCAAATGGGCGTCGGCCTCCATGCCTACGGCGCAACCGAAGGACGAACCCTTGCACTGCTCGTCTTCGTGCTGAGTCAACTGGCGGTGATGATGCTAGGAAGTGCAATTCGACCCAAGCGAGTCTAGGGGGGCGTTTCAACTCGATTGGCTCATGGCTCTGGAAATCGATTCTGAGGGTTAGCCGACTTGGACCCTCAGACCGATATCCCCTAACCGGGAAGATCTGTATTTGCCGCGAAAACGGGGCAACTGATTTCGTTCTTGAGGCCGTGCCTACCGCCTGCCTATAAATGTGTCGTACCGAGCGGCAAATCACGCCGATGTTGATGTTGGAACACCATTTCTCGAACTTTTTGACTTATTCCAGGAGCCCTACGTGCTTGGCAAGTAGGAGGTTTGCTTGCTTGCAGGCAAGGGCACCGCTAAAATGCTAACTAGCGGCTGTCCGACGTTTGGAACCCTTTGGACGGCCCGCCGGGCGGATTCGGCGGAGGATGCTTTTTGCATCAACCGACTGATTGGTCCCGACGTGGAACGGAGAGAACAGCATGTCTAGCCCCGAGTCCCGCCTGTCTGTTGGCGACGGCTTCTTTGAAGTGCGCGCCGCTGCGGTTGCGCGCCCGCTCGACCTC
>JAADIN010000184.1 GCA_013151315.1 Planctomycetota bacterium
TCACAGTTGGTATACTGCCTTCCTTAAGAATTCCGTTCTCGTACAGAGGACTTGCACCTCACAAGTTAATCGCCATGACTGGCGTACCAAATGCGTGAACCGGAGCGGCGAATCACGCAGAATTTGAAATCAACGCGTACCGTCGCCGCCCGGTTACGCTGGACGTTCTGCTAAATATGCATTCTACCAAACCACACTACTAGACCAGCAACAATATGAAACGCATTAAACTAAAACTGACCCAAGCATGGTTACTATCCGCCATCTCATTCGGGCTGCCAATGGCTGCGGAGGCCGCTTTGGTGACGATCAATAACCCGAGTTTTGAAAGCCCCGTGACGCCATCTGCGACGTTCAGCGGAGGGCAAACAACTGGGCCGACGGACTGGACTGTCTATAATTCGGGAGCGACGAATAACGAGCGCTTCTTCGGGGTGTGGAATCCCTCCACGACCAACTCGTTTGTGAACGGCGCGCCCGACGGAGCGAATGTGGGCGTGGTCTTCCTGGAGAATACGACCAACCTCGCAGAGGCGGGCCTCCAGCAGACATTGACGGCCACGCTCCAGCTTTCAACGCAATACACGCTCACGGTTGACGTGGGCAATTTTTCGGACGCGGACGGCGGGCCGTTCAACTTCACTGGATTCCCTGGATACAGGGTTGAACTCTTTGCGGGCAGCACCTTGATAGCATCGGATCTCAACACCCTGTCGCCCAGCGAGGGGATTTTTGAGACCTCCGTCGTTTCGTTTGCCACGGGGATCAGCCATGCGAATCTAGGCCAAACATTGGCTATTCGTCTGGTGAATCTTAATGGTCCAGGGATTGAGGTGAACTTCGACAATGTGCGTCTCGATGCCTCGCCTGTGCCGGAGCCATCGACCGTAGGATTAGGAGTCCTAGGTATGATGTGTGTGTTGCTCAAGCGTCATCGAATCTCACGCAACGCCTAACAATTCGGTGCAGAGTAATCTGATACCTGCGGTGATTTGAGGAGTTATTGAGAGCTGACTGATAGAGGATCGATTGTCTAGTCTCGGAGATTGGTCGGGGTAATCAGATACCTGACCTGAACGTTATGCGTCGATGCCACGCTGAGTAAAATGACGGCCCAAGCGCAGGCAAGCAGTAGCAGTGTCTCGACCGGCAAAAGCACGATCCGGTAAAGTGCAGGGGGAGCCGCGGCAGCCTCGCCCACGGACTTCCAACTCACGGCATTTCCACCTTGGCCCAAAAGGGGCGTTGCCGATCGCCGCGTGTGCGAACGTCTTCTAGAAGCACGGTGAAATCGGGCTGGATCGAACCGCGGCTTCCCGAGATTTTTTTGCCGTTCAGCGTGATTCGAATGGGCTTCTCGAAGTCGACCACGTCGGGGCTGAGCCAAATCGTCGTCCGCTCGGAAGCTGTTCTCGCTTTCAGTACATTTTCTTTCGGGATTTTTCCTTCGACGAGCGTGGGCCGAGCACCTCGCTGGGGCCAAGCAGCCGGTTGGACGGTTCCGGGGAACCCTTGCCCCTCGATCCACCAAAAAAAATTGTCCCAGGGCCGCATCGTGTTGCACGCAAATTCTTTGGGAGGACTGCCGCGGCGATGGGGTTTCATCCACTCGAAAAGATTCAGAATTTCATCGTGAAAAGGCTCGTGGCCGCGGCCTAAAAATTCAACAATCGTGGTGTCAAATCGCTTCCGAAGATACTTGTCAAAGACCTTGGCGTTGCCCGCCATTTTTAGTCCATCAAGTTCGCCCGCGACGAAATAGAGCGAGACGAACCCAGCGTTCTCCCAATAGTGGGGGACATATTTTTTTGCACTCGCGACGATAGGCATGACGCCGGCCCAAAGATCGGGATGCGCTAACGACATGTCCCAGGCTGCGTCGCCGCCGATGCCGTGTCCCGAGAGGAAGACCCGATCGGTGTCGATATGAAAACGCCGGCAGGCATCTCGCAAGGCCGTTAGCACGGCCTCGTGTTCGCGGTGTGAATACTCGTAGTCCAACTGCCTCGGTTTTTGCCACTCGACTGCCAAAACAAGGACCCCATGCCGCATGGCTTGGCCACGGCGAGGGCCTACGATTTCGCTTTCCTCGTTAGGCTTCTGATCGACTTGTTGTGCGCCGGCCCAAAAGTTCAACTCCTGCGACGGAGAGTTACTAGCGCCGTTGAGAACGACCAAGGTCGGATAGCGGCGAGTCGGATCGTACTCGGGCGGCAGCTGAACGAGGTAGCGAAAATCGCCATTCTCGCTATTGCCAGGCGCGGTCAGCTCGAAGACCCCATGGCCTCGCGACGCCTCTTCAGGAATCTCCCAGGGCGGAGTCATTTGAGCCAAAAGCTGAGCCACCCGCTTGACCGAAGCCCCCTCCATACTGCGAACCGACTCGAGAATTTCAACTCGTTTATGAACTAACGGTTCGCTAAGGTAGTTACGAACTGCCTTTCGAACTTCGACCAGGGAGACCGCCAAAGAGAGTTGCTGCGTGGCGTGGTCGCGCCCGAGAAGCCAACCCGTGACCGCCAAAGCAACACGCTGGTCGACCGAAAGTGACGCGTCGTCGGCAAGCTGGCTGAACGGTGCCATGCGATCGATATTGTTGTAATTGAGCTTTGAGGTAATTTCGCTAACGATTCCCTGGGCCAACTTCTGGTGATCGGGATCGCTGATTTTGGCAACCAACTCGGCTAGAAGTTCCGCGATCTGGGTAATGCGTTTTTCATCGTTCTCATACTTGGCAAGCGTCTCGCGAACTTGTTGCAAGGTTTCGCCGGCCACCTCCTCGACAGGAAAATTGGCCAACAGCGTGCTGACCAATTCATGTTGTCCTGCACTACGACGTAATTCGACTTCTTTGAGGATCCGCCGTGCCCCCAAGTGACGCAGCTGTTTTACTTCGGCTTCCAGCTCCTCCATCTCTGGATAACGATGAATAATGCTCTCGAGTTCGCGACGCGCGTCGCGATAGCGCTCGGCCTGCAGATAGAAGCGAACGATTTGCAACCAATCTTGCGGATCGTCTTTCGAGACGGCTTTGGCAAGAATCTTGGCCAAGGTTTCTTGAGGAATCGAACTGGTTGCTAGCCGCATGTCCCAAACGATGGATTTCGGCTGTCCCCGCAAGCCTTCGACTTTCGCGTAGCGGGGCGTCAGCAACGTGATGCCTTGCACGACCGCGAGCGGACCTCTGCGGGTTTGCATTCGGTAGATGCGCCGGCCATACTCGTCGAAGGGGCTAATCCCCAAACTGGGCCCGACGCTGCGAATTGCACCGCCGGCGGTTGCCACGTTCTGCCAGACCTTGATCCGCACCATCGGGTCGGCCGTTTGGTCGATAATTTCTGCCAGATGCAGCTTGGGCAGGAAGGTGCGGCGCAGCTCGTCGTCGATCACCAAAATCGGCGTCGCCTTGGTTTCTCCATCTTTCCCTGTCACGTCCAAGGGGCTGTCGGCCACCCCCGAGATCGACAAAAATTTGCCCTGCAAGATACGTCCGTCCTTTAGCCGAATGCGCTGAGCAGCCGAGGGCGTGGCAGCGAGAGCCGTCGCGAGCAAGGTGGCCAATAGGAGATAATGAGAACGGTAGGGTGGCATCGATTGCTTCCAACGAGGGTGTTTTTTCGGTCCTTCCTCTATTGTGCCGGACAGAGGACGAGAGTCAATTCTCTGTAATGGTTGTAGCAGGAAAAGGTTGAGCTCGGTTCATTTGGCCAGGCGCATCGCCAATTCTGGCAAACGATGCCAAGCCATCCCACCCGCGCAGGCGAACTGCAAAGTCATAAAAACCGCCAAGTTCACCAAGAGCGCCAAGGAAAGAAAAAACAAGAAACAAGCGATTTCATTGCCTGTTCTTCTTTTTTCTTGGCGATCTTGGCGTCCTTGACGGTTCAAAAAATCGACTTTGTAAACCTCCTGTCCCACCCGCGGTAGCCGCCTTTTGCTTTTCGCGAGGCTCGGTTATGATGGGCTTTTCTCACTCGCAGCAAGCTGCGTTGCTCAATTGGTAGGCCCACGATGCTGCTTTTGGAAAATGTTCGTAAGTCGTATCGTGAACCTGATGGCGCGCCCCTGCCGATTCTTGATATTGAGCATTTTCAGATCGATGCGGGCGAGCAAGTGGTGCTTCGTGGTCGGAGCGGTTGCGGCAAAACCACGCTGCTCAATTGCATTTCGGGTCTGACGGCTGTCGACGAGGGGCGAATCACGATCAAAGGCCATGATATTGTCGGGTTGCACGAAGTCTCCCGCGACCGGTTTCGCGCCCGGCATATTGGCTTTGTCTTCCAGACGTTTAATCTTTTGCCCGCATTCACCGCTTTGGAAAACGTGCTGCTGGGTATGACGTTTACGGGACAGAAAACTGATAGCGGTCGCGCAAAACGGCTGCTCGAAGAAATTGGCCTTGGGCATCGGCTGACGCACAAGCCGGCAGCGCTCTCGGTCGGCGAACAGCAGCGGGTCGCCGTGGCCCGGGCGCTGGTCAACCAACCGTCGCTCCTGCTGGCCGACGAGCCGACCGCGAATGTCGACCCGGCCCACCAGCAGCAAATCATCGATCTGTTGCGAGGCGCCTGCGAACAAGAAAACGTCGCCATGCTGCTCGTCACCCACGCCCCGGAAGTCGCCAACCAATTCGACCGAGTCGAGACCCTCGAAGAAATCAACCGCGCCGCGGCAACCGCCTAAAGAACCGCTTCTTTTACTTCCGACTTCCGCACTCCGAAATCCGACTTCCCCTCATGTCTTTCTGGAAAATAGCTTGGCGAAACATGCAGCAGCGGGCGCTCGCTTCGTCGCTGACTGGGTTTTCGATGGCCCTTGGCGTGGCGCTGATGATCCTGGTGATCGTCATCCACGAGGTCACCGTCGAACAGTTTTCCAGCGACGCTCAGGGTTATCACCTCATCGTCGGAGGCAGCAAAGGGGGCGACATTCAGTTGGTGATGAATACGGTTTTTCATCT
>JAADIN010000157.1 GCA_013151315.1 Planctomycetota bacterium
CAAGCGCACGACGAGTCGGGCACCTCGGTCCTTGTTATCGGCAGGCTAGCAAACTCGCCGTAATCGAAATACTCAGAATAATTGGAATTCTCTTACTAAACCGCCTAGGCTAACGTGCCAGCGTTGCTGCCTTGCATGCGTGCTTTCGCTGCGATTGAGCGACGAGCTTACCCTCCATTTAGCTCCGCCGCTTGCGGCGCATAATTTACAAAGCTAAGCGGGGCAAGCCCCGCTGCTCAATTATGCTAGGCCGAGGGGCGTGTCATGCTATCGGGGTCGAGCAGTTCGTCCAATTCCGCTGCGGGCAAAATATTTTTGTCGAGGCAAAGCTGACGAATCGTTTTGCCCGTTTTGAACGCCTCTTTGGCCAGCGCGGCCGACTCTTCGTAGCCAACCACCGGTGCTAGCGAGGTGACGAGCATCAGCGATTGGTCAATCAACTCGCTGCAACGCTCTTCGTTGACTTCCAAGCCGACGAGCAATTTTTCGGTGAAGACGTTTGCGGCATTTGCTAGCAAGTTTACCGATTCTAAAAACGCATCGATCATCACCGGCATCGCGACATTGAGTTCGAACAGCGAGCCGACGCCGCCCATGCCGGCCATCGTCACGGTTGCATCATTGCCAATCACGCGACAGGCGACCTGGATGACCGACTCGCACATGACCGGATTGACCTTGCCCGGCATGATCGAGGAGCCGGGCTGTGTGGCCGGCAGGCTGAGCTCAAAGATTCCGCAACGTGGGCCGGAGCCCAGGTGGCGAATGTCGTTGGCGATTTTTGAGAGCGAGACGGCAATCGTTTTTAGTTCGCCATGAGCGGCAACGAAGGAGTCTTTTGCCGCTTGGGCCTCGGGATGGTTGGTTGCTTCTTGAAATGGATTGCCCAACTTGGCAGAGAGGGCTTTGCAAACGCGATCGGCAAATTCGGGGTGGGTGTTGATGCCCGTGCCGACGGCCGTGCCGCCGATGGGGAGATTTTCTAGCGTGCGCTGCAGGGCACGATTGGCACGCGTTGCGGCGTAGCGCGCTTGAGATGCGTAGCCCGAAAAAACTTGGCCGACGCGAATCGGCGTGGCATCCATCAGGTGGGTTCGGCCGATCTTTACGATCGTGTCCCATGCCGAGGCTTTAGCGTCCAGGGCGTCGGCCAATTTCGACAAAGCCGGCACCAAGTCGCCCGCCAACTGGCTTGTGGCCCCGATGTGCATGGCGGTCGGAAAAGTATCGTTCGACGATTGGCCCATGTTGACGTGGTCGTTGGGATGGACGGCACCCTCTTGCCCCTTTGCGCCGATGCCAAAGCCCAGTTTTTCGTTCGCGACGTTGGCAATCACCTCGTTCGCATTCATGTTCGTGCTCGTGCCGCTGCCGGTCTGGTAGATGTCGACCGGGAAATGGGCATCGTATTTTCCTGCAGCGACTTCGTCGGAAGCGGCAAGAATCGCTTCAGCGAGCTTGGGGTCGAGTTTTCCCAAGTCTTGATTCGCCTGGGCACAAGCCGCTTTCAAGTGTCCAAACGCATGAATCATCGTTGGCGGCAGTGGGCGGTTAGCAATCGGGAAATTTTCGATCGCGCGGGCGGTCGAGGCGCCGTAGAGGGCGTTGGCGGGGACTTGCATTTCGCCCATCGTGTCGCGTTCGGTGCGGAAGTTGGTCATGAGAGGGCTCGGGGGGAAGAGGTGGCTGCGCTGGTGAAGGGAAGGCGTCGTGGCCGACGGCGCTAACTTACTGCTTGCGATGGAGGGTCGCAACCTAAGCGGGTTTGTCGAGGTGAACATCCATTTGGGGATACGGGATGCCGATCCGAGCGCGGTCGAGCTCGATTTTGACCGCTCGAATGAGGGCTTGTTTCGCGTCGCCGAAATCGTTGCCGCGAGCCCAAATCCGTACCGACCAATCGACACTTGAAGCTCCTAGTCCGGTCAGCACAACCGCGGGCTCGGGGTCGCTCGTGCGTAAAGACACGGTGCTGATTGCGGTTTCCAATGCATGGCGAGTTTTGTCGATGTCTGCCGAGTAGTCGGTTCCGACTTCTATGTCGACCCGGCGCACCGGATGGTAGGTGATATTTTCGATCACCGCGCCAAAAATTTCGCTGTTGGGGATGATGAACCGGCGGTTGTCGAAGGTGTCGATCGCGGTGGTGAAAAGCTCGATTTCGAAGACTTTGCCCAGATTGCCGGCGATGTTGACGACGTCGCCGATTTTGTACGGACGAAAAATAAGCAGCATCGCCCCGCGGCAAAATTGGAGAGCGTGCCCTGGAATGCCAAGCCAATGGCCAAGCCGGCGGCACCGATGACCGCGGCAAAACTGGTCGTTTCGACGCCAAAGTAGCTGAGGCAGGTGAGCGCGGTGAGCCCCAGAATCAGCCAGCGCACCATTTTAGAAACAAAGGTGGTAAGCGTCTCGTCGAACTTCACACGTCGCAGGCCGGTGCGGACGAGCATCGAGGCCCAGCTCGAAATGGTCCACGCGAGCACCATCAGGACGACGACGAACATGGCGCGCAAGCCGTAGAAGGTCGCCACATAAATCCATTCGTCATTCCCAAACTCGCCCCAATTCAAGCGAGAAAATTTACCAAGAACGTCCGTTCTCCATGCTTCTGTGCCGGGGGGCATTTTCTTTGAGAGGACCTCGGCAATCTTGGAAGCCGCGGTGCTTTGAGCAAAAAGATGTAGATTCATCACAGGTATGCCAGCAAGAGTGATGTGAAGTGAAGCGAGAAATTGCCAAGAGCCGCTATCTATCCCTTCTGCGCCAGCTTGTCGAGATCAGCCCGTGCTAGCATGGCAACGCTCTTGCTGGACACCGCCGCTGGGTCGTATTATTTCGCCAATGCCCCCTTCCGAGCCAGAACAGGAAAAAGAGTCCGCAGCCCCGCAGGGTGGCGACGATTCTGCGCAGGGTCGGTTTTCGCTGCATCGATTGTCGGCCGCCTTTGCCAAGCTGACCGGCACGAGCGAGCCGAAGCCCGAACCCTCGGAGGTTGCCGATTCGCTTGGCGAATCTACTGCTGCCACAACGATCGGCGAGGTCGTTTCGCCGCGAATGATTATCGAGGGCATGCTGTTTGTTGGCGACAGCGAGGGTCGCCCTCTGACCAACCGGCAACTGGCGGCCAACATTCGCGATGTCTCGCCAAAGGAAGTCGACGAGCTGGTTGGTGAGCTCAACCAGAGTTACCGCCGATCGCGAGCGTCCTACGAAGTGGTCAGCGAAGGGGCCGGCTATCGGATGCAAATCCGGCCCGAGATGGACTCGATACGACACCGGTTTCATGGCAAAGTACGCGAGGCGCGGCTAACGCCCACGGCAATCGAAGTGCTGTCGGTGGTCGCCTATCGTCAACCGATCACCGGCGAGGAAGTGGGTAAACTTCGCAGCTCAAAAAGTAGTGGGATTCTTGCCCAGCTCGTCCGGCGAGGCCTGCTTCGCATCGAACGGGCTGCCGATTCTCCTCGGAAACCTACCTATCATACCACCGAAAGATTCAACGGCCTGTTCCAGGTCGCCTCGGCCGCCGACCTTCCCAAAAGCGAAGACCTGGATGACTCCTAGTCCTGCAGGGGGGACCTCTTTGCTTCACTTTTTAGGGCCTAAGTGTTTGTGAGTAGAGAAGTTAAGTCGGCTATTCGGAAAACTGGCCCTAGCGGGCCGTTGCGGTCTTGCTAGAATTCCCGCCTTCGTTGTCAGACAATGAAAGCGAGTGCTTTGTCTCATCTGATATTTGTGATCGTTCCTTTGCGTTTTTTCTATGTCCAAAATTCGTCCCCTTGCTGATTTGCGTGAAGCCTCGCCGGTGGTTCTGCCATCGCTGTTGCTCTGCGACTTTGGAAATTTGGAGCGCGAAGTCCAGGAATTAGAAGCGGCGGGGGTTCGCGGATATCACCTCGACGTGATGGACGGCCATTTTGTGCCCAACATGTCTTACGGACTCCCGATCGTCGAAGCGATGCGCCGGTTGACCGATTTACCGTTGGACGTGCATCTGATGATTTCCGATCCGGGCAAGTATGTGCGGCGGTTTGCCGAGGCAGGTGCCGATGTGCTCACGATTCATGCGGAAGCGGTGGAAGACCCCAGGCCCGTTTTGGAAGAAATTCGCGAGTTAGGAGTCGGAGCAGGGTTGGCCGTTAATCCGGCGACACCGGTCACAAAGATCGAGCCTGCACTTTCCTTATGCCATCTCGTGCTCGTGATGAGTGTCGTGCCCGGTTTTGGAGGGCAAGCGTTTGATGAGGGGGCGCTCGACAAACTACGGACATTGCGCCGCCAATTGCCTGACGACGTGCTCTTGGAAGTCGATGGCGGAGTGAACGAAGCAACCATTTCTGCCTGCGGAGAGGCGGGAGCCCAACTGTTGGTTGCCGGTTCGGCAATCTTTGGCAAATCAGATTATGCCGCTGCCGTGGCCAAGTTGACACGGCTAGCAGGCGCAAACCGTTAAGAAAACCCTAGGACTTTTGAACTATGTTATCTCTCTTGTTGGTTCGCACGGGATCGACCGAATACGACTGCCAAGGGCGCGTTCAAGGAACGCTCGACGTGCCGTTGAGTGAAGATGGGCGACTGCAAATCGAGCAGGTTGCCGAGCAAATCGCTGACCGCGAAATCGAGGCCCTGCTGGCAGGTCCTTGCGGCGCGACTCAGCAGTCGGCCAACATCCTGGCCGAGCGATTGCATTTGAAGGTCAAGACGCTCGACGGACTCGCAAATCTCGATCACGGTTTGTGGCAGGGAATGCTGATCGACGACGTGAAGACCAAGCAGCCGAAAGTCTATCGACAATGGCAAGATCATCCCGAAACGGTTTGTCCCCCCGACGGAGAAACTCTCGCCGTGGCCTTCGATCGGCTGCACGAGGCCGTGGCCAAAATCGTGAAGAAGTACAAGTCGGGCACCGTAGCTGTGGTGGTCGCCGAGCCGCTGGCGAGCCTTTTGAGGAACACTTTGCGCGACGATGCTTTGGGCAACCTCTGGTGCGTGGAAGACGAAAAATTGCCTCTGTGGGAGATTCTCGAGGTTCCCACGGAAGTGGCGAGCGGTTAGCAACCCGTTGAGGAAACCTTTCCTTCCGAGGCATGGCTGGCGGGCAATGGGGCTGATATACTGGTGCAATGGCCACCAGCGAAACCGATACCGCGAGCGAGAAAGCCACCAAGCCGGCGCGCGAAAAGCGGGGCGTCCCGGGAGGGCTCTGGTTACGCTGTGAAGGTTGTGGAGCGATGATTTTCCGCAAGGAAGTCCAGCGCCTCACCAACGTTTGCCCCGAGTGCGATTTCCACATGTACCTCAGCGCCCGCGATCGAATCGCTTCGGTGCTCGACGAGGGAACCTTCGAAGAGTGGGATGCCCGTCTGGAACCCGTGGATCCGTTGGAATTTGAGGATAAGAAAAAATACAAAGATCGTTTGGTAGCCGAACAAAAACGGACCGGCTTGCTCGATGCCGCGTTGACCGGCACCGGGATGATTCGTGCCCGTCGGGTTGCTTTTGGGGTAACCGACTCGGCGTTTATCATGGGGAGCATGGGCTCGGTTGTTGGCGAGCGGCTCACGCGTTTGATCGAACGTGCGACCGACCAAAATTTGCCCCTAATTATTGTCAGCGGTTCGGGCGGCGGAGCACGTATGCACGAGGGAATTTTTTCGCTGCTGCAAATGGCAAAAGTCTCGGCCGCTTTGGCACGCTACGCTGAGGCAACCGGATTGTTTATCTCGGTTTTGACCAATCCAACGATGGGAGGCGTTGCCGCCAGTTTCGCATCGCTGGGCGACGTGATTCTTGCCGAGCCGAAGGCGCTGATCGGGTTTGCCGGCCCGCGAACGATCAAAGCCACGATTCGGATCGAGTTACCCGAGGGATTTCAAACGAGCGAGTTTTTGCTTGAGCACGGCTATATCGACCGCATCGTCAAGCGGGCCGATCTCAAGAGCGAAATTGCCCGGCTTATCGATTACTGCGGGAAATGAAAGTAACACAAACTGAAAAGAGTTCTGCCCGCGAAACACGCGAAAGAACGCGAAAAGCAGTGTCTTTCGGGAGAGCAGGGTAGTACCTTGCTGGAAAATCAAACCAAGGTATTCCTTGATAAAAGAATTTTATTTTTGCGAATTTTCGCGTGTTTCGCGGGCATATTTATGCTGGCGTTTTCACTTTAAGAAGGTGAGTAGGCGGTAGACTGTAGATGTAAGATCCCCCCTCGCATGCTTACCAAAATCCAGAGATAGACTCATGGGCATTAGCTCTTTTTTCAAATCGGTTCTCGATGGCGGCAAGGTCGATGTTTCTAGCCGCTACGAAATTCTCCGCGATGCCGTGTCGGGGACGATGTCCCATTTCCACAAAGTGCGCGATCGTGAGACCTCGCAGATTGTCGGACTCAAAGTACTCGACAAAAAAAAGACCGAGCAGCTAGAAATGCGGTTCCGTGGGCTCGACAAGCCGACCGAAGGCGAAATCGCGATGTCCTTTGATCATCCACGTATCGTAACCACGCATGGCCACGGCTTGACGACCCAAGGCGAACAGTTTTTGGTCATGGAATACCTGGAGGGGCCGGGGCTCAATTCGCTGATTATTGGTCGCAGCGAATTGCTCCAAGGAAATCGACTCACTCTGATGCGGCAAGCGGCCGAGGCATTGCAATTCGTCCACGAAGCGGGCTACATACATCGCGACATCTGCCCACGAAATTTTGTTTGTTCGCCTGATGCGACCTCGCTGACACTGATCGATTTTGGATTGACCGTGCCGGCAAACAAAGAGTTCATGCAGCCGGGTATACGCACGGGGACGCCTAACTACATGGCTCCCGAGGTCGTCCGGCGGAAGCATACCGACCACCGCCTCGATGTTTTTGCGTTCGGCGTCTCGATGTACGAAATGTTTACTTTCGAGTTGCCGTGGCAGCGAGGCAGCGGCGACGGACTGGCGGCGATGGGCAATGGCCAGACGACACCGACGCCTTTGGAAGAGCATTATCCAAATATCGATCCTAAACTGAGTGAAGCGATCGCCCAGTGTATGCTGCCTGACCTAGAAAAACGGACACAGTCGATCAAGCAATTCCTATCGACGATCGCCAAGGTGAAGCACGAGGATCGGGCGGGGGAGGGCTGAAAACGCTCAAAATACCGTCCTGGCGAGCATTGCAGAAGGCGCCTGTCTCCCGTATACTGGTCGATTCGGCAGATTCGCCTGAGAATCGCCGTATCGCACAAAAGTCCTGGAGTGGATCGATGACAATCGACAAGAGCCTGAAAATTCGCCTTGGAGGCACTGGCAATCGCAGCGTACTGAAGCGTAGCGAACGGCTGGAGAAGCTCAAAGAAACCGAGCGTTGGAAAGAGGGCGATTCGCCTCTCGGCCTGCCCAAGGTTCG
>JAADIN010000183.1 GCA_013151315.1 Planctomycetota bacterium
GACTTGAAAGTCAAAACCCGTGCGGATCACCCTCAAAGAATAGTAACTTTTTTCGAAAATTGCAGCGTCGGTGAGTAAATCAGCAAGCCCTGCAGTAATGGCCCATCACTACGAGCGAACATCTGAGATGAAAGCAAACCGCGAGGATGACCGGCCTGCGAAAATGTTTGCAAATCTTGTGCGTGAGGCGATTAGAAAAAACAGGATGAGCGATTTCATTCCGTCCTTGCACATTAGTGCGTCACTACACGCGGTGGTTCGCTGGGACAAGAGACGCAAATACCTCGACATGTCGCGGCTTCGAGAGCAGCAGCGGGAGAAGAAATGCGAAAATAATTGATTCGAAAACGTAAATTCAAACGGTACTCAGCGCGGGTACTGACGAAAGTCGGCCGCGCGGCCCTGGGAAGGGGTCCCGGGCCTACTGACTACCAAGCGAGGGCAAACCCAAAATTAAATGTGCGCAACTTGACAGACGCTACCATTTTGCTTTCCTCAACGCAGCCGGACGCCGTTCTTCTTTGCTTTGGCGTAGAAAGTAGTGCGGCTGATGCCCAACGATCTCGCGGCGTGGGTCACAACTCCCCCATGAGCCGACAATGCTTGCTCGATGAGTTCACGCTCGGCACGATCACGATGGGATGCCAGAGAAAGAGACGGAGGGAGACGCTTGATCGCAGGCATGGCCGCGAAGTTATCGGACAGATCAAGAACGTCAATATCAAACGTGTTCCCGTCGGCCAGAGCAACGGCCCGTTGGCACAGGTTTTCCAGTTCTCGAACGTTTCCCGGCCAATGGTAGTTGCCGAGCCAGCGCCACACTTCGGGAGTCACTTTGAGCGGTGCATTGCCGTCCCTTTCGGCGTAGCGATCCAGGAAGCAACGGCAGAGCAACGCAATGTCTTCCGTTCGTTCTCGCAACGGTGGGACGACAATGGGCACGACATTCAGTCGGTAGTAGAGATCTTCGCGAAAGCGGCCTTCCTCGACGCGCGTGGCAAGGTTGCAATTGACCGCCGCGATAAATCGAGTGTTAAGATGGATTGGTTTGGTCGTTCCGAGTGGAAGTACCTCACCATGCTGTAGCACGCGAAGGATTTTTCCTTGCAACGTAAGCTCGAGGTCAGCAATTTCGTCAAAGAAAAATGTTCCACCACTTGCGGCTGCCAACAAACCCTGACGGTTGGTCTCTGCGCCGGTAAAAGCTCCTTTGGCATAGCCAAACAGTTCGCTCTCCAGAAGCGTTGTGGGAATAGCGCTGCAGTTGACACTGATCAGCGGATGATGGCAGCGCCCACTTTGCTCGTGCAACAGACGAGCCACCAGTTCCTTGCCTGTTCCCGTTTCGCCGACAATCAGAACGGGTGCGCTGGACGCTGCCGCCTTGTCAATCAAGCGGTGCAAATTACGCATCACCTCGCTACGGCCAATCAACGGTCCTCCACCCATCGCGACTGCCAGCTCCGACTCCAGCCGGCGGTGTTCTTGGAGCATCTCATGTTCACGCGTCAGCATGATGAGCGTCCGCTCGACTTCGGCAAAGTCGAGCGGCGAAAGGAGATAGTCGAAGGCTCCACGCTTCATCGCCTCGACCGCGATCCGAGTGTTTTGGTCGGACGTGACGATCGTGACAAAGCAGGAGGGATTGTGCTGACGGAAAGCCTCCAGAAGTCGCAGTCCGTGGGGATGGAGGCCGACGAATGCCGCGTCGAACGACTCCTCCACGGCAACTTCAAAAGGATCCGATTCGCCTGCGACGATCACGTTGGTGTGCTCGCGATCGTCAAGGTATCGATGGAGTTGGGTTTCTTCGTCGTTGTAGTGGAATATCCGCACGGAAGAGCGTCCAGTTTTTCAACAAAAAAGTTAACATGCAAGGGAAACTGAACATATTCTGACCTATCACGCGGCTAGGGGCAAGTGATTTCGATGGAAAATATATCCCTAAGCCTTTTCAGGGGAGCACTTTATGGAAAATTATCGACAATCTATCTTGAATCCTCTGCGAGCGGTACGAGCTTTGCTCTCTTACTCGCTTGCAACCAATTCGAGCCTTGCGAAACCGTTTATTTGGAGCCGAGAAAGCAGATGTGTGGAATCGTCGGTCTATTGATCAAACCAAAGCCGTTGCGAAAGCAACTGGGTAGGCTGATGGTGCCGATGTTCAACAGCATGGGTGCCCGGGGCCCCGATTCGGGAGGATGTGCATTTTTTCACGAGCCAACCCCTGCTTCGCAGCGAAGAATCAGTCTGCTTGTCTCCGACCGAGCTTATGATTGGCCGTCGTTTGAAGCAGGTCTCCGCAGCACTTTTTCCGAAACTGGCGATACCGCCTCCCAGCTGGAGTCGACTGAGAATCATGCGGTTCTCACGACAACAATCTCTCCCGCGGAAATTCAGGCTTGGCTCTCGGCAGAAGAACCTGCCCTGCGTGTGCTTTCCGTCGGACGCTCGATCGAGGTTTTCAAAGACATAGGGCATCCGAGCGAAATTGCCGAGCGTTATCATTTTTCCGAAGTCTCGGCGAGCCACTGCGTGGGGCATACACGGATGGCGACCGAGTCGGCAGTCACTCCCGAACACTCCCACCCATTCACGGCCGGCGAAGATTTTTGTTTGGTCCACAACGGTTCGCTCTCCAATCCGTATATGTTGCGTAGGAAGCTAGAACGCGAAGGACTGAAGTTTGAAACCGACAACGATACCGAAGCCGCTTGCCGATATTTGCAATGGCGCATGCAGCAGGGCGAAGATCTTTCGATTGCCTTGGAACATGCGTTTGAGGAACTCGACGGATTTTACACCCTGTTGATGGCCACCGAAGATCGGCTGAGCCTCGTTCGCGACGCGTTTGCCTGCAAGCCGGCCGTCGTGGCGGAAACCGACGATTACGTTGCGATAAGCTCCGAGTACCGTTCGCTGGCACATCTTCCCGATGCCGATCAGGCCGAAATTTTTGAGCCCCAGCCCGAGGAGATTTACTCATGGGCAGTGTAATGCAAACGGTGAAGCTCGATCTACAAGATCAGACGGTGCGAGAAGTCAACCAATTCCTGCACGACCTCGGGCCGAGCGAGGGAATCGAACAGGTCGAAATTTTGCATCCCCAGGGCAACCACAGCATTGCCGTGGGAATGGATGCCGACGTAGAGATACTCATTCGCGGACACGCAGGCTACTTTGCCGCAGGGATGAATAAGCAGGCCCGAGTGACCATCACGGGGAACGTCGGTTGGAGCGTGGCAGAAAACATCATGTCGGGCAGCGTGCGAGTGAAGGGAAATGCTTCGCAAAGTGCTGCGGCCTCGGGGCATGGTGGTTTGGTTGTGATCGAAGGAAACGCTTCAAACCGTTGTGGGATTTCGATGAAGGGCGTGGATATCGTGGTGGGCGGTAGCGTCGGACATCTCTCCGGATTCATGGCCCAAGCAGGCCGCATGGTGGTTTGCGGCGATGCCGACCCCGGGTTGGGCGATTCGCTGTATGAGGCGGTTTTTTATGTCGGCGGCGAGATTCGCGGCCTCGGCGCCGATGCGCGTGAAGAGCCGATGACCGATGCCGACTTTGCCTCGGTACGTTCGCTACTAGAGCATGCGGACCTAAAACACCCGCTGGAAAAATTCAAGCGGGTTGCCTCGGCTCGGACGCTTTATCACTGGAACACTGACGCCCAGCAGGAATATTGAGATGACCAGCGCCGGAAAGGTTCCTCCTAAAATGGCTTGCGAAGAGAGTGCTGCTTACGGCAGCAAGACTTTGTCGTACATCCATCAGGCGTCCGAGCAAGGGGTCTACGACATCCGTGGTTTGGGTGCCAAGCGGCGTGTCGCCAACTTCGACGATCTGGTGTTTCTCACGGCCTCGGCTTCGCGTTATCCGCTGGAAGGTTATCGCGAAAAATGCACGACCAAAACGGTGTTGGGCTCGCGACTGGCAGAACGGCCGATCGAGTTAGAGATTCCGATTACGATCGCCGGTATGAGTTTTGGCTCGCTGTCGGCCAACGTGAAAGAATCGCTCGGCATGGCGGCCAGTGCGGTGGGCACGAGCACGACCACCGGCGATGGTGGCATGACGCCCGAAGAACGCGAGTCTTCACAAACGCTCGTCTATCAGTGTCTACCCTCGCGATATGGCTTCAATCCCGATGACTTACGTAAGGCCGACGCCCTCGAATTGGTGTTAGGACAAGGTGCCAAACCGGGCGGCGGGGGGATGTTGCTAGGCCAAAAAATCAGTACGCGGGTTGCCCAAATGCGAACCTTGCCCGAGGGGATCGATCAGCGTTCGGCTTGCCGTCATCCCGATTGGACCGGGCCGGACGATCTCAAGATTAAAATCGAAGAGTTGCGAGAGATTACCGATTGGAAAATACCCATCTACGTCAAGCTCGGTGCGACTCGCGTGAAAGAAGACGTCAAACTCGCCATCAAAGCGGGTGCCGACGTCGTGGTGATCGATGGCATGCAGGGCGGCACGGCGGCCACGCAGCAGGTGTTTATCGAGCATACCGGAATTCCGACCTTGCCCGCGGTACGCCTGGCGACTGAGGCAATCGAAGAGATGAACGTCGTGGGCCAGGTTCAGCTGATTGTCTCGGGTGGCATTCGCAACGGAGCAGACGTTGCGAAGGCGTTAGCGCTAGGAGCCGATGCGGTGGCGATCGGTCAAGGCGTGCTGATGGCGCTTGGTTGCAACAGCTCGACTTGGCAACGGGGGAAAAAGTCGGTCGACGCGACGCAAGATTACGAGCAGTTGGGAACGCAAGCCGGCTGTTGCCATCATTGCCATACGGGCCTCTGTCCGGTCGGAATCACCACCCAAGACCCGCAGCTAGAAAAGCGACTCGACCCGGCTTGGGGAGCGCGTCGGCTGAAAAATTATTTGAATGTGCTTACCA
>JAADIN010000215.1:0-1178 GCA_013151315.1 Planctomycetota bacterium
AAGTGCAGATGATGACGTCCTCGCGAGCGAGCTGGACGGCCTCGCTGGCGGTGCGAACGCTATGTCCCAGTTGCAATCCGACATCAAAAATGCCTTGGGTCATCGGGCGTAATTGCAAGGCAATTTCTGCCGGGTCGCCGCCTTGATGCAGAATCATCAGGTCGACATCGGAGGAGGGAGCGCACTGTCGTCGTCCATAACTGCCCAGGCCAACGACGGCCACGTTGGCCCGAAGCGCGTCGGCGGCCTGTGCATCCAACTCGCCTAGGGCCACCTCAAACAGACGCATGACGACCTGATCGACGAGCGTCGCGAGCTTTGCAGAAACTCGCAAGCCATCAAGACCCCGATTGTGCAACGCGAACTTCCTCTTGCTTCTCACGCAGCTCCGCGCGCAAAGCCTGAACCGTGTCGCTTGCGGAAGAACTTTTGGGCATACAATTGCTCTTGGTTAGCTCTTAGAGGGTGTGCGCAGCACAAGAGTCATTCCCGCTTGCAACGACGCCGAGACCTCCTGTGCTGCGCACACCGACAATCGTTCGAAAAAAACCCCCAGTGACAAGGCTCACTCCGAACGACTGTCGATGCCACCCGCGTCATTCGTCATTCTTCCCTACACCGCTTCTCCGCCGGTTTCGCCGGTGCGGATGCGGATCGTGTTGGTCAATTCGGAGACAAAAATTTTGCCGTCGCCGATTTGGCCTGTCTGCGCCGTCTTGATCATCGTGTCGATCACGGCTTGCGCACGGTCGTCGTCGATCACGACCTCGAGTTTTACTTTGGGCACGAAGTCGACCGCATATTCGGTTCCGCGGTAGGTTTCGGTGTGGCCTTTCTGTCGGCCGAAGCCTCGTACTTCGGTGACGGTCATGCCTGCAATGCCTTGTTCACTCAGGGCATTCTTGACGTCTTCGAGCTTGAAGTGGCGAATGATCGCTTCGATTTTCTTCATCGTTTGGGTTCCTTATGTTTTTGGGTTTGGCGTTGCGAAACCGCAAGCGGTAGGTTTGCGTGGAAACGGGGGGTTAAGTGAAAATGTAACCTTCTTCGCCGTGTTCGCTGAGATCGAGTCCTTGGATTTCGTCGCTCTCGCTTACTCGGAGACCGATCACGACGCTGATGACCATGAGGATGATCCACGTTGCGACGATACTGAAAATCCATGTTACCCCGATGGC
>JAADIN010000215.1:1282-6155 GCA_013151315.1 Planctomycetota bacterium
CCGACGCCGTGGACGCCGAAGGCGTCGAGTGAGTCGTCGTAGCCGAGCTTGCTTTTGAGGGTTCCGCAGGCAAACGCACAGACGACGCCCGCGGCGGCGCCCATCAGCAGGGCGTGCATCGGGTTGACAAACCCGGCGGCCGGCGTGATGCAGACTAGGCCGGCGACCGCGCCTGAGGCGGCTCCCAAGACGCTCGGCTTGCCGAGGCTGATCCATTCATAAAAACACCAACCTAGGAGTCCTGCCGCGGCAGAAAAATGGGTGACTGCGAAGGCGCTCGAGGCAAGGCCGTCGGAGGCCAATTCGCTGCCGGCGTTGAAACCAAACCAGCCGACCCAAAGCATGGCTGCGCCGAGCGTGGTGTAGGTGAGATTATGTGGTCGGAGGTCGGCGGTGCCAAAACCTTTGCGCTTTCCGATCACCATCGCACAGACGAGCGCCGAGACGCCCGAGCTAATATGTACGACCGTTCCGCCGGCGAAATCGAGCGCGCCGCCACTCCATGCGTGGTCCGATCCGAATGCCAGGATCCCTCCGCCCCAGACCCAGTGGCATAGGGGACAATAAACGAGCGTTCCCCAGAGGATGCTAAACACGACCATTGCGCTGAACTTCATGCGCTCGGCAAAGGCACCGCAAATTAGTGCCGGGGTGATGATAAAAAACATGCCTTGGAAGAGCATGTGGGTAAGGCGCGGGATGACGCCGGCCATGGGGGTTTCTGGGGCGTTGGTTTCGGCATTCCAAAATTGCTGAACGCCTTCCATGAACAAATAGTCGCAGTTGCCGATCCATGGCCCATCTCCGCCGAAGGCGAGCGAATAGCCGTACAGGGCCCAGAGCACGGTCATCAGCCCCATCAAAAACAGGCACTGCATCATTACGCTGAGCACGTTTTTTTTTCGGACGAGTCCGCCATAGAACATGGCCAAGCCGGGGGCGGTCATGAACAACACCAATGCACAGCAGGTAAGCATCCAGGCGTTGTGGCCTGCGAGGGCGGCCTCGTCTGCTTTGGCCGCCACGGTGGCAAGGTCGGGCGTCGCCTCGGCCAGTGCCACTTCGGGTTGCATTGCAATTCCCGCGATTGCCAGCGCCAAGGCCAGCCAACGGAACGTCACGTACATATCATTCTCCACCAATGAAATCGATTTGCGATGAGAAGACGCTCCGCCAACGAGCCACCCGACCCGTCGCGTCTGCTGAAATTCTAGCTGTGCTAGCAGACAGATAGGATAAAACGTGGCGTGGTGTTCGTAAAGGAGGGTATGGGGGCGAGGCTTGGAGGCTTGGGGCTGTGACTCCGGCGATCTGTCAGATCGCGGCTATTTTCTCTTTTCCCACGGCACGTCGTCGATCTTTGCCTCGGCATTCGCGGTCCGAGCAAGCACGAATAGCAGGTCGCTGGCTCGATTGACATATTTGATGAGCGTGTCGCGCAACTCTGCCGTCTGGGCCAAGGCGACCATTTCTCGCTCGGCACGCCGGCAAACCGACCGCGCAATGTGGAGAAACGATGTCGCTTGGGATCCACCGGGCAGAATAAAGGCCTTCAGCTCGGGCAGAGTCTCTTCGAGCGAGTCGATGAACGATTCCAGCTCGGCCACATCGGCCTCCTGCAGGAATTGGGTTCCCCGATCCCTCGCTTGGGGGCTCGCCAGTTCGGCCCCTAAATCGAACATCCGATTCTGAAGCAATTTTAGGATGTCGTCTATTCGCGGCGACACCCCCATCGAACGGGCGGCACCCAGCATGGCGTTCAGCTCGTCGAGGGCTCCACAGGCGCAGATGCGCAGGTCGCACTTCGCCACTCGTCCCCCCCCGAACAGACCCGTCGATCCTTGGTCGCCGGTACGTGTGTAGATTTTCATAATAAAACGATTGTAGGGGTTTTAACGATTTATCGCATGGCTGCTGAGGCTGGGGCCGACCTCACCGCCACCAGAAAACAAAATCGACAACCCAAATGTGGGCTTTTGCAGCAGGCGCAGCTAGAATCTAGGGTCCGTAAATTTCCCCTAAACTACTGAGTTCCCCACTCCTGACTGAACAACCAAGGAACTTCCGATGTTGCGATTTTTCATCTGCCTGATTATTGGTCTGATCACTCTGGGATTCGCCCTCTGCCCGGCCGACGTTTGTGCTGCCAAGCAGGCCTCCCAACTCGCTTTCGTAGCACTCCAGGCTGAGGCAACGACGGAGAGCAAGGAAACTGTCGAAGAAGAAGAAGAAGAAGAAGAAGAAGAAGAAGAAGAAGAAGAAGAAGAAGAAGAAGAAGAGAAGTCGGCCGCCGACGATGACAAGAAGGATGAAGAAAAAGACGAATCCGACAGCGAATCCGACAACGGCCCCAAGCCTCATCAAGTCGAGCGAAAGCCGCTAAAGATCGAGGCAGAAATCGACGCCATTTTCGTCGCCAACGAAGTGGAAGAAGTCTCTCTGCGTCCCGAAACTTGGTCGAGTTTCAAAGTGGTCGAAGCCGTCGCGCATGGCTCGCAAGTCAAAAAAGGCGACGTTTTGGTACGCTTCGATGACGAAAAAATTGAAAAAGAGCTTGCCAAAAAATCGCTCGACCAACAATTGGGCGAGTTGGCTATGATGCGAGAGGAAGAAGAGTTCCCACGAGAAAAAAAGCTCATGGAACTCAAATTCGAGGAGGCCAAGCGGAAGCACGAGGAACTGCTCGAGGATTACGAGTACTACCAGACAACCGATCGCCCCTTCTTTGTCGAGATTACCAACTACCGCTTCCAAGAGGCCGAAGAGAGCCTTGCCTCGCAGGAAGAGGAGCTCGAACAACTCGAAAAAATGTATGAGGCCGACGAGCTGACCGAGGAGACCGAGGCGATCGTCCTGCGTCGCCAGCGTTTTGAAGTCGAGACCGCGCGGCTCATCCTGAAGCTTCAGACGGCCGACCGCGACCATGCGTTGAACGTCCAATTGCCACGCCGCGACACGGTCTACGCCAATCTGCTTGTCGAGGCCGAGCTCGAACTGAAACAATCCAAGACGGCCAAGGAAAACGGCATCACACGCGGCCGATACGAGCTCGAGAAAAAACGAGCGGCGCGGACAAGCAGCGTCGAGCGTCATTCCAAGCTCGTCAGCGATTCTTCACTGATGGAGATTCGAGCACCGGTCGACGGCACGGTCTACTACGGCAAGAGCGTCGATGGAAAATGGTCGGAGGTGACTTCCTACCAAACCAAGCTCAAACCGTTTGGCACCGTGACTCCCAACAAAGTGCTCATGACGATCGTCCAGCAACGGCCGCTCGTAGTGCGAGCGGTGCTCACGGAAAAAGAGTTACCCGACATCCAAAGCGGATTGACGGCAACGCTCGTTCCTGCTGGCGACAAGGACCTCGAGCTACCCGGCAAGATAACCGAGGTTTCTGCAATACCCGGCGGCAACAAAAAGTTTGTTGCCCTGCTTGAGGTCGACACGGCCCAGGCGCCCGAATGGCTCGTCGCAGGCATGACCTGCAAGGCCCACGTCACGGTCTATGAAAACCCGACGGCGATCGTGATACCGACCAAGCTGGTGCAGACCGACGAAGACAATGAAAAGATCAAATACGTCATGCTTGTTGATATGAAAGAAGAAAAACCAGTCCGGCGCAACGTCACCTTAGGGCGTGAAAAAGGGAAACTCGTCGAGGTGCTCAAGGGACTCGACGAAGGCGACCAGATTGTGAAAGAGGAGAAAGAGTAGTTAGCGGTTAGTCGTTAGGGAAAATATCCGCGATCTGACAGATCGCCGGAGTCACCCACGAAAAATTTTGAGGAAAGAAAACGGATGCTCGCTATCAGGCCGACACTGATTCTCGCAATGCTAGTCGGCATCGCTAGCGCAGCGAGCGCCCAAGACAGCTCGCCGCCACCGCTAGCCACGCAGGGCCCCAAGGCGGTCGCGACCACGCCGCTGCCAACCGAAGAGATTCTTGCTTCGATCAATCGGGGCGTCGACTATTTGCTGCAATCGCAACGAAAAAACGGGGCTTGGGGGAGTGTCGAGACCTCGCGTTATTACGGCATCACCGCCCCGCTACCCGGTGCCCATAATGCATTTCGAACGGCCGTCACTTCGCTGGCGATTACGGCACTCGTTGAATCGTCGGATCGCCTTGAAGGCGAACGATTCGAGTCGACACAAGCGGCCCTCGACGCTGCCCAGGCTTGGCTACTGACCGACGGCAATCGCCTTCGCCGCGCGGCGCCTGATGCTTCCGGCCAGCGCCGCGATTCGCATTTTCATCAACGAACTTTTACGCTTTACAATGTGTGGGGACACGCTTACGCGATTCAGGCGCTCGTCCGATTGCACGAGCGAGCGCAAGGCAATAAGGAACTGCAAGCGAGCCTTCTCTCGGCGTTAGAGTACCACGTCGATCGGCTTCGCCGGTGTGCGTTTCTCAATGGGGGCTGGGGTTATTACGACATGGTCGCCCGAACAAAAACCCCGACCGGCAGCCCGATTGGTTTTACGACCGCGACCGTTCTGATTGCCCTGCAAGAAGCGGCGGAACTCGAAGTCGAATTCCCCCAGGAACTGACGCAAAAGGCACTCGATTCGATTCTCCGGCAGCGCTATCCCGATTTTGCCTACGCCTATGGCGAGTACTTGCGACTGCATCCCCGAACGGGCATCAACCGCCCCGCCGGTAGCCTCGGCCGGTCGCAGGTCTGCAATTTGGCGTTACGGAGGTACGGCGACACGCAAGTGACTGACGAGGTACTCAAAACGTGGCTCCACCGGTTGATCGCCCGCAATGGCTGGCTGAGCATGAGCCGCAAGCGACACATCCCAGGCAAATCACCCCACTTCGCCGATTTCAGCGTCGCCGGCTATTTTTTCTACTACGGCCACTACT
>JAADIN010000176.1 GCA_013151315.1 Planctomycetota bacterium
AGCCCCATCGCCGGCATGCCGATCTTAGAAGTTAGCGAAGCGCAAACGGTCATCATGATCAAGCGCAGCCTAAGCCCCGGTTTTGCGGGCATCCCCAACCCACTCTTCGCCGCCGACAATTGTCTTATGCTCTTCGGCGACGGCAAGAAAGCGCTGGTCGATCTCATCGCAGCACTGAAAGAAGGATGATTTTTCTCTGTGTTCTCTGTGGTTCTTCTTTTTGCCCTGTGAACGGTTACTTTTTTCTTTGCGCCTCTGCGTGAAATCAATCTTCCAAAACAATGGCAACAGACTGCACCCTACCCGACGCGATCGACACCCGCTGGAAACGCCAATTCCGGCAACGCCTCCTCAAATGGTACGCAAAACACCAACGCGACCTCCCCTGGCGCAAATCAAAAAACCCCTACCGCGTTTGGCTCAGCGAAATCATGCTGCAGCAGACGCAAGTCGAAACCGTCAAACCTTAC
Source organism: Planctomycetota bacterium (assembly GCA_013151315.1). Classification (GTDB taxonomy): domain Bacteria; phylum Planctomycetota; class Planctomycetia; order Pirellulales; family Lacipirellulaceae; genus Bythopirellula. The sequence goes on from JAADIN010000176.1 coordinate 471, forward strand.
TTCCAGCGATTTCTCAAAGCGTTTCCCACCGTTAAAAAATTGGCCGCGGCAGACGAACAGGAAGTCCTCCGGCTCTGGGAAGGCCTGGGCTACTACCGTCGTGCTCGCCAATTGCACGCGGCCGCTCAGCAAGTGGTCTCAGAATTTGGTGGCCGATTTCCCGACGACGTGGCCGCACTCCAATTGCTACCCGGCATCGGTCGCTACACGGCGGGGGCAATCGCGTCGATCGCTTTTGATCGGCGAGCCCCGATCCTCGAAGCCAACACGATCCGGCTATTCTCTCGACTGTTGGCCTATCGCGAAGACCCGACGAAAGCGGCCGGGCAGCGGCTGCTCTGGCACGCAGCCGAACAAGTCTTGCCCCGCAAGCAGATCGCTCCTTTTAATCAAGCCCTGATGGAACTCGGCTCGCTCGTCTGCAAGCCCGCCAACCCGCGCTGCGACGTGTGCCCGGTCGCAACGCTTTGCGCAACCAACGAGCTTGGCCTACAAAAATCGATTCCTGCTGCCGGCAAAAAAGTAAAATTCACCGACATCGCGGAAGCGGCCGTCGTCGTCAGAAAAAACGGAAAAGTGTTATTACGCCAATGCGCCGAAGGCGAGCGCTGGGCCGGGCTCTGGGATTTCCCCCGTTTTGAAATCGAAAGCGAGGGCCCCCTCTTTGTCCGCGACGAATTGATCGCCAAAGTCCAGCAGCAGACGGGCATCCGAGCCGGGCGGACTCTTGAAAACCATCAAGCACGGCGTCACCCGCTATCGCATCACGCTCGACTGCTACGAAGCCGTGTTCGCTTCAGGCCGAGTCTCGTCGACCCAAACCAAGCCGGTTCGCTGGGTACCCACGCCCGAACTCACCGAACTGCCGCTCAGTACCACCGGAAGGAAAATTGCGAAACTCGTAACCCATCTATGAAAGTTTCGTCCCTGTCAATGGAATACCTGGCTTTTGAATACGCCCAGGCGGCTACTGCTTCGACAATTGATAACGCCATCGGTTGAGCCGATCGCGTGAACGGGTGAGTTGAAATTGACAATCAAAAACCGGCGATTTTTGCCAGCCTTCGTGAACCTCGGCTTGCCGATACCCCTCGGGCGTCCAAACGAGCAACTGGAAATCAATCTCCTCGCCACGAGCGTCGACCAGCCAGTACTCGCGGATGCCCGCTTTGTGGTAGGCCTCAAATAGAATCTCGGTATCTTTTCCGACCGACGAGTCGCTGACGATCTCGCAAATCCAATCGGGCGTGCCAAACAAGTCGATGTGCTTACCGTCCTGCGGACGACTTTTCGGTGGCGCTAGCTTGCCACTTTCAAGTGTAGCCCAGAGAGCGAGCATTGCATCTGGCTCGTTGGAGATTCCTGCGGCGTCGTTTTTGAACCTTGCCCCGTCAGAATAGAATTCGCCCAAGTCGCCTTTCTTAACCAAGTCAACGATAGCGTAGTCGATTTCCGTCTTGATCTTGTTGTGCGTCTCATATCTTTCGGGGCTCATATCGACGATTAACCTTCCGTTAACAAAAGTAATCCTCCCTCGCTCAGGAAATCCTTCTGAGTAAGTCCAATCGCTAAAACCCTCAAGTGTTTTCGCAGCAGGAGGAACGTGGATACCAATGAGCTCGTCGGGATGTCCGACGGTTTCGATAAACAACGAACCCTGAATGAACGCGACCTTTTGTTTCTCCGGAAAGTCATCGGAGCGGGCCCAGTCGCTAAAGCCAGCTAGCGTAAACGCTGTGGCAGGGACATCGATCGGGTTCATGCAGTCGAAGTGGTTAATAGTTGCCATCCCTAGATTCTATCAGATTGTGACAAACAGATTGCGACAAAAATCCATCTATTGAATCGTTTCCACGCTTGCCCAACTGCCCGATTCGATCGAATGGTCCACCGCCTCCAGTACGGCAACGCATTGGGCGCCGTCTTGGAAGTCGGGCGTACAGTTTCGGTCGCCGACGATGTCTTGCACGAGATCGCTGGCCGCGTTTGAAAAGCCGTGTTCGTAACCGAGCATGTGTCCTGGCGGCCACCAGGCACCGGCATAGGGGTGATCGCCCTCGGTCGCAAAAATCGTCCGAAAACCTTGTCGGGTGCCTGGGTCGCTCGTCGAAAAGAAATCCAACTCGTTGAGTCGCTCGAAACACCAGACCAACGAACCCTTGCTGCCGTTGATTTCAAAACGATTGTGATTCTTACGCCCAGGTGCCATCCGCGTGGCTTCAAACGTGCCCAAGGCACCGCTGGCGAATTTCGCGAGAAAGACCGAACAATCGTCGACCGTAACCCCCTCGGTGCCCTTGCCAGCGGTCGCGGTGATGCCATGCGAAGTACCTTCGGCGGGTCGTTCGGTGATAAAAGTTTTTTTCATGCCGACAACTTCTTCGATTTCGCCGGTGAGAAACCGAGCCAAATCGATCGAGTGTGCCCCCAAGTCGCCATGAGCGCCCGAGCCAGAACTCTCTTTCCGCATCCGCCAGTTCATCGGAAATTCGGGATCAACCAACCAATCCTGCAAGTAAGTGCATCGCATGTGACGAATCTCGCCGATCTCTCCCGCTTCGATCATTTGCTTCGCCAGCGAAACGGCGGGACAGCGCCGATAATTAAAATTGACCATGTGTTTGACGCCCGACTCGCGTGCAGCGGCGAGCATCTTTTTGCTGTCGGCAACGGTGAACGCGAGCGGCTTTTCGCAGAAAACGTGCTTACCTGCTTTGGCGGCCGCGATGGCAATCTCGGCATGCGTACTGCCAGGCGAAGAGATGTCGACGAGATCAACGTCGTCCTGGCGAATCGCGGCCTGCCAATCGGTCGACGACTGCTCCCAGCCCCAGCGCTCGGCAAACTGGGCCACTGCGGCAGCGTCTCGTCCGCAAACAACTTTCATGACCGGTTCGGCGTCGAGATCAAAGAATCGTCCAACCGTCCTCCACGCTTGACTGTGCGCTTTGCCCATGAATTTGTAGCCGATGAGGCAAATGTTCAACTTGGGAGAAGGCATGTCGCGTGATCCTGGGGCTCGATAGGAGGTGACAGAGCCGACCATTTTAGCAGGTGGGATTCGTGCGCACAGATGGCGGCACTTGGCGTGCAAGAAATGTAGAGATGAACAACCGAGGCGCGCGGCAGATGAAAATTTACCTGAAATACCAGCACGACGCGCAAGCGAGTGGGTCTTTTCACGCACAAGGACTCACTCACTTGCGCGTCGTGCTAGTAAGTTCTCATCTGCCGATCGCCTAAAAGCTAATCGCGAACTGCTATTCCCCAGCGACTTGCTCGACAAGCGAGTCTTCTACGACCTTCGCCTGGGCGAGCGGCTCTCCCAGCATCTTTCGCAAGAGTCGCGCGAGCTCTTTTCCTCGGGCGTTCATACTGACCACCTTGCCATCGCGGTCGACAAGAATCGCCCGCGGGATGCCGCTGATGCCATAAAACCTCGCCATCGGATGATTCCAACTCTGCTCGTCCTCTTGGTTACTAAACAGGGTTGCCCAGGGAAGCTCGGCTTGTTCGATATAGGACTTCGCATCTTCGGCTGCGTTGTCGAGACTGATGCCTAACACCTCGAAACCTTTGTCGTGGTAGGCGTGGTACAACTTCAGGACATTGGGAACTTCGGCGCGACACGGCCCACACCAAGTCGCCCAAAAGTCGACAAGCACTACCTTGCCTCGATAGGACGACCAGTCGAGTTCCGTCCCGTCGAGCAACGACCCTGAGAGCTCCATTTCTTGACCAGGGAGATTGATCCGTCTGGCAACGCCTTCTAAGGAGGAAAGGTTGGCTTGAACTTGCTCGTCTTCACTTTTTTGAAATCCGGGCAGCAAGGTGTTGAGTAGATGTTTGGCAAGCTCGTCGTTTTGCCCATCTCCTAAAAAATCGACGACCGTCATCGTGAGCTGCAATTGTTCGATGCCCGATCCGCTCTGACTTACGTACTTAGCAATGGCGTCGAGCAATGCCATTTGATCCTCACCACTGAGGGTTCCCCAATTCGAGAACCCAGTTTCTGCAAAATACTTGATCCCTACAAACGCCACATCAGGACGGCTGTCGGCACGCGCTTCGTCGATCACTTCAGTAAACTGCTTTGCCGCGTCGGCATCGCCCAGCTCTTGGAGCATTCGCAAAGCTTGTAGCTTGAAAGAATAACCCTGCATGGCTTCTTGATCGGTCGACTCCAAGCCCAGCACCTTGTCGGAAACGCGGATGACCGTACGCGCGATCTTCTGGTGGTGCGCGATCATCTGCTGCTCAGTTTGTCCGTCAGGCTCGGTGGCCGAAATTTCTTCGACAAAGTTGAATAGCTGTTCGGCCGTTTGCACCGTTTCGGGAATATCAAAACTGTCGGTGGCCGCAACCTCCTTACTGTCCGTCGCTTCGATCGCCGCATCAGCCGTCGATTCTTGCGCGCCGGCGACGTTGCCAAACAACACGGTGAACGAAAATGCAGTAAGCCAAGTTGCCGTACGAATAGTTTGCGTCATCGATCTGTCTACCGAGGGGGGATTAGGAAGCAGGGTGGGCTGTGTCGGGAGAGGCGGGAGTCTTCTCAAGACTCCCCGTAATTATGCGTGTTTGCACGAGAGATGCAAGCTAACTGCTAATCGTGCGGCCACCATCGACGGGCAAACAGACGCCGGTCACAAAGTCGTTTTCTACCAAAAAAACTGCCGCATGGGCGACATTCTCGGGCGTTCCGGCCCGCTGAACCAAAGTGCTCGCGATCGCCTGACGACGCGCCGCCTCTGGTAAATCGGGAGGAAAAATCACGGGACCCGGCAGAATGGCATTCACGCGCACCCGAGGATTGCGCCGACTTAGCTCGACGGCAAACATGCGGGTCATCGCGGGAATGGTTCCCTTCGAGGGAAAGTACGCGGCGTAATCGACATACGGCCGAGCCACCGACCAGTCGCCGATGTTGATGATCGCTCCGCCAGTCGATTGCCGGGCCATCTTCAAGCCAGCCTGCTGGCAGGCAACAAACGTGGCAAGAGAATTGATCTCAAAATTGTTACGAACCTCGTCCGCGGTAACTTCTTCCAGAGGTCTTGGCGACCAAATCGCGGCGCTGTTGACCAACACATCGAGCCGGCCGAAATGGGCATGGACTTTGTCGACCATCTCGCGCACGGCAGTTTCTTCTCGAAGCTCGGCCGGTACAACGAGGGTCGAAACCCCTCGCTCCGAAAGCTCCGCGGCCAACGCGTTGGCTTGTTCCACCGACCGGTTCGCATGAATGGCAACTGCGTAGCCGCGATCGGCAAACGCACAGACGATCGCTCGACCAACGCGAACCGCGCCGCCAGTAATCAATGCAACTCGAAGCGACACGTCGGTACTCCTCAAACTAAAAAACCTTCGCGTATTTCGCGGGCAATTTTTTACTAGGCTTTGTCTCAAAACGTGAGCCGCAACGCGCTAGCGTCGGGTGAATTGCCAAAAACCGACGACACCAAGGCACCCGAGGCTAGCGC